>JANYDG010000037.1 GCA_025359885.1 Acidobacteriota bacterium | reverse complement strand
TAACGCCAGCTTCTCCCTGCTTCAATATCCCGATGATCTGCTCTTCACTAAACCGACTCTTCTTCATCGCCTTCCGTCCTCTCATAAACAGTACGAGAGAACTCCAGATTAAACTGGTAGAGTTTTCCGGGGGCAGGTCAGTGGAACGGCTATAAGGCACACGTCCCCGCACATCAGAAAGGCGTAAAAGCTTTTGGTGTTTTTCAGGCATGGATTTCCCCTGTCGTGCTTTCGCACGATTGCTGAAGTTTGATTGAAATAGAAAAGTCCCGCGTCAGCGGGACTTCAGGACGTCAGAAATTTTGCGCACCAGGATGTCGCGCGAAAATTGTTTCAGGAACGCTCATCCCTAAGACACACGATGGGTCTTGGTCTCACAAATAGGCTGAGCTATCGGCGCTCAACGTGTCCAGGACCATGAATCACTTGCTCGCCCCTCCTCTTCGATACGTCCAAGGTGCCCGTGGGCTATTCAGTGGTCCGATGCTTTTGCGGTGATAGGAAGCGGGAGCGCCGCGCGCTCTCTCAGGTCTCTCAAAAGTACATTCAGCCAGCAGACACGGCTTCAATTCTCTTTTTGTATTACTACAGAATCGCACTATAAATGCGCCCGCTCACCGTCTGGTGCGCCGAAGGGGAGCCGCTCTTCACGGTTTGTCCCACCCGGCGGGCGCGCATTTCATGCCGCGCTCTCGGGATGTTTTCAGGCAGTGGTCAATCCACCTGTATCACCGCCCACTGTCGGAGTGCTCACCGTGCTTGACGGTGCCGGGTCCGGGGTCTGGACGTGCCATCCCGCCGAGCATTGCATTTTGTTCAATGTCGGCTGATTTCGGTTCCGTCTCCACTGTAACGCGGTCTGTTTCCAATAAGGTGTGGAGAATGCAGTAAAAATGCCGTAAGACTTGGGTGGAATCTCATCAGGCAGTACCACGTCTGGCTTAAATCGTATTTTTCGTTTCCTTCGTTCCATTGAGGGGAAGACGCGCATTCGCGCTTTCCGAATGGAGCCATGCGGCGTCACGCGACATGCGCGCGAATCGGCACCAACTTGCCGCCGTGCAACATGTTCTCCAGAAAATCCGCCCATTCTTGCATCATCTTGGCGCGCGGCTCCAGATACTGCGCGTGGTTATAAGCCGCGCTCACCGCATTGCGTGGCGCATGTGCCAATTGCAGCTCGATATGCTCGTGCCCATAGCCTCTCTCGTGCAAGATGGTGGAGGCCAGCCCCCGGAAGCCATGCCCGGTCATGCGGCCCTTATAATCCATCCGCTCCAAGGCCTTGAGAATCGTGTTATTGCTCATAGGCTTTTGCTTGTTTCGATCACCGGGAAAGAGCCAATCACTCTCCCCGGTCAACGTCTGAAGCCTCTCCAGCACTTCAATTGTCTGTGTCGCAAGAGGGACGATATGCGGGGTTCGCATCTTCATGCGTTCTGCGGGAATGTCCCAGCGCCCGGCCTCCAGATCAAACTCTGCCCACTTGGCTCCAATCAATTCGCTGGTGCGAACAAACGTATGCGCCATGAGCTTCATGGCTAGACGCGTAATGGGGGTGCCTTGGTACAGTTCAATCGCTTTGAGCAGCGCGGGCAGTTCCTTCGCATCCACCCGCGCATAGTTCACCTTGCGCGCCGTCTGGAGAATGTCACTGGGACGAATTTCACTCGCGGGATTCCGCCGCGAGTAACCATGTGCGATTGCGTAGCGAAACACTTGCCCGGTAGTCTCCAGGGCACGCTTGGCAATGTCCCGCGCGCCGCGCGCCGCAATCGTCTTGACCATCCCCACCAGTTCGGGGGCGTCGATTTCCGAGATGGACCGCGCGCCAAGGCACGGCAGAATGTCAGTCTCCAGGCGTCGTTTTACGTAATCCGCATGACGCGGGCTTTTGCCCACCTTCCAATGCTCTTGCCACTGGTGCGCGATGGTCTGGAACGAATGCGCGCTCAACGCCAATTTCGCCTTCTTGTCTGTCTTGCGCTTCTCCATCGGGTCAATGCCCTTGGCCAACAGTTCACGGGCCTCCTTGAATCGCTCTCTGGCCAAGGCCAGCGGGACGGTAGGGTAGTCCCCAAAGGACATGAGCTTCTCCTTGCCGTCAAATCGATACTTCCACCGCCAGAGCTTGCCACCAGCGGGAGTGATCCAAACGAACAGGCCGCTGCCGTCGCTGAGCCGGTATGCGCTGCCCCCTGCTTTTGCCTTTTGAATTTCAATGTCGGTCAGAGCCATCCGTCTTCCCCCAAAAGCCCGAATTCAAAAATACCCCCAGGGAAAAATCGGAATACCCCCAGAAGTACCCCCCATGAATCTTCGGCTCTGATCGTACCGCTTCAGACGGAAAAAGACCAGAAAACGTTTTAATTCAATTGAATACGGGGATTGGTTGGACTTTATTGGACGGCTCTGGAAGAGGTCTTGGCGGAGGGAGAGGGATTCGAACCCCCGGTACCCTCTCAGGTACAACGGTTTTCAAGACCGCCGGTATAAACCGCTCACCCATCCCTCCGCTTGAGGAATGTGATTAGTTTACCAGCAGATGTGGATTTTTGAAGGGGGTCGTGGGCGGGGATTTGAGTGTGAAACGCGGGCATGTTACACGTGGAACATTTTCGGGGCTGGGCGGTGGCGGGGAAACTGTCAATTCGATTTGTTGGAAGTGGTTTGGATTGTGAGGGATGGGATTGCGGATGATTTTGGTGAATTGTGCATTGGGTGGAGGAGTCTGCGGGGATATCACAAAAATGCTATGTTCCACAGGGTGCTCGGGGTGAGTGTTAACAGGCCCTGGTTTAGTGGGCGACGCGGTCTTTGATGCGGAGAAATGCAGATTCGAAGGTATAGAAGGAGAGCGAGGCAACGGCCAGAGTTCCTACCAGGGCGACGCAGAAGAGAATGCCGAGGCGGGCGTTGCGTTCTGCGTTGGGTACGAGGTGGTCGGTAATCCAGTAAAAGCCGTTGCGCAGCAGGAGGTGGTAGACGTAGATGCCATAGCTGATTTTGCCGAGCCAGCGAAGGAAGGGAAACTGAAAGATGGTTTGAATCACGCCGGGCCGCAGGCATGAAGCGACAATGCTTGTGAAAAAGAGGCTACAGATGAAAAGCCCGATGGTGGACATGAGGGGAGTTTCAAAACCGGGCCCCTGGGAGGCGGCGATGATGGCGACGAGGGCGATACCCGATGCGACCAGAACTGCGGGGAGCCAGCGGAAGATTCGTTCGCGCTCATTTGAATCGCCGCGAAGGGAGAGCGCGAGCCAGGCTCCGGCGAGCAGTTCTCCAGCGCGGCCGAAGAGGAACTCCCCCTGCCATGCGTAGGGCGCGTGGAAGGCTAAGAGGACGACGCGGTAGGCGAGCGAAAGGATGCAAAGGGCGAGGATGAGACGCTTGGCTGTGTTGCGTTTACCGACGCAGAGTACGAGCAGGAATGGCCAGATGAGATAGAACTGCTCCTCGACTGCGAGGCTCCAGAAGTGGCCGAGCGGGAGGGCCTGGGGCAGGTGGGCGAGTTGGGATCCGAGGGCAGGGATGTTGCCGAGGTAGAGAAAATAGATCCAGAATGGCGCAAGCGTTGTACCCGGCACGGCGACAAAGATGCCAACAAGGACGGCGATGAGAATTGCCAGATAGTAAAGCGGAAAGATGCGCAGGGAACGGCGGGCATAGAAGCGCTTCCACCAGTTTGGCTTTTTGTAGCCATCCCAGAGGATGCCGCTGATGAGGAATCCCGAAAGAACGAAAAACAGGGAGACCCCGGCCCAGCCGAAGTGAATGGCGGTGCCAACGATGCGGAGGACGGGGTTGCCGGACTGGGCTCCTCCGCCATAGTGATAAATAAAAACAGTGGCTGCTGCAAAACCTCGAACGCCGTCGAGTGCGGGGATATGGCCGCGCAGCGGAGCGGTTTGCTCTGATTTTGCTTGCAAATTGGCCCTCTTTGCCCTGGGGGATATGCGGGGTGCCGGAACTCGATTATAAACGGGGGCTTGTATAGGGACGGTAAAGATGGGTGGACCGCGAGCCGAAACCTGACCAGGGATCCCCTATCTGACCCGAAGGACAGGACAGATAGGGAATGCCGCTTTTTTATTGAAGCAAAGCGTGAGCACTGGGCGGGCGTACGACGATGGGCAGCAGGATTGAGACGACCATGATGCCGGCGATGATGTGCAGGCCGCTGCCGTAGCTGCCGGTGGACTGGCGGAGGTTGGCGATGAGCAGGGGGCCGAAGGCACTGGCGCTGCCCCAGGCGGTGAGCATCAGGCCATAGATAGGCCCGACATTTTTAGACCCGAAGTAGTCAGCGGTGAAGGCGGGCAGTGTTCCAAATCCGCCACCGTAGCACATGAGGATGATGAAGGAGACGACGGTGACGACGGCTACCGAGGAGAAGGTGGGCAGCAGCCAGAAGAGTGCAACCTGGAGCAGGAACATGAGGACGAAGGTCCATCGGCGGGTGATCAGGTCAGAGATGGATGCCCAGAAAATTCGCCCGACAGCATTGCCGATGCTTACGATGCCGACCATACCGGCGGCAATGATCGCGCTGGCCTTTGTTAGTTCCTGGAAGATTGGTGCTTCCTGCGAGATGAGGGAGATGCCGGCGGAGGTGTTGAGGAAGAGCAACAGCCAGAGCGCCCACCACTGCCAGGTTTTGAGTGCGCCAGCGAGGGTGTAATCCAGATTGGCGCGCTGTGAGGCCTGGAGGGCGGAGGGGGCCCAACCGGCAGGCTTGTAGCCCTCTGGCGGGTTTTGCAGGAAGTAGCCGGTGGCCATGGTGACGACCATGTAGGCGATGCCGAGCCATGCAAACGTCTGCAGCACGCCGACGGTCTGGATAAGGTGGGTGGCGAGGGGCGCCGTCACCAGGGCTCCTGCGCCAAAGCCACCGACGGCGATGCCGGTGATGAGGCCGCGGCGGTCCGGGAACCATTTCACGAGGACGGCGACGGGAACGATGTAGCCAAAGCCGAGGCCGACGCCGCCGATGACGCCGTAGGTGAGATAGAGCCACCAGAGCATGGGCTGGCCGAAGCTGGCTGAAAAGCTGGCCAGGAAGACGCCCAGTCCATAGAGAAATCCTCCGGTGATGGCGACGACACGAGGGGTGGTTTTGGTAAGCCAAAGGCCGCCAAAGAAGGCGGAGACGCCGAGGACGAAGATGGAGATGGTGAAGGTGAGGGTGACGTCTGGCGTAGACCAGTGGAATTGCTTGCTGAGAGGGGTTTTGAAGACGCTCCATGCGTAGACTGCGCCAAGCGCCATTTGCATGAGAAAGCCTGCGGCTGCGATGCCCCAGCGACGTGAGTTTTGCACTTGATACTCCTTGGGACGCGGATGGCTTTTTGCCAGGCAATTTGAGACGCGTTATTTCTGGGGGCCCGGTGCGGTGCGGATTTTGAGCTGATATGCGAGGTTTTTGAGCAGTGAATTGAGCAGGCCCATACCCCGGCGCAGGTCGCGGCTGTTGAAGCTGGTGAACAGGCCGAAGAGTGAGGGCGGCTCGTAGGCAACGGCTTTGGCGTTGCCAAACGTCTGGCTGACAGCTTCGCAGGTGCCTTGCAGTACCTCTGGATCGATGGAGCCGAGCATTTTAGCGAGGATGATTGCGTTGCGAATGGCGCGGATGGATTCGGGCGCGTTGGCCCCGGCGGCAGCGGTCTCGACGATTTTGTCTGTCGCGCCCAGGGTTCCGCGGATGAGGGTGAAGACGCCGTGCTCGTGGAGCTGCTGGAGGAGTTCGTAGCCATCAAGCAGGGCAGCAGCGTGCTCGGCGGGGGCCTGTTCGAGGCGGGCGAGCAGCTCTTGTCTGGGGTCGCGGGGAGCGATTTTGAGCGGGATGGGTTGCGCCATGGGGTCTTCCTTTATCTAGAGGGTCTTGATCTGGACGAGTGAGTTGCCGGGGATGCGGTAGTCGGCGCGCTTCCATTTGCGTTCAACTTCGACGCCGGTTTGGGGTGTTGGATGGCCGAAGCGGGAGTTTGTTTTGGGCAGCGGGCTGGTAAGGACCTGATCGGGGACTTGTGCCAGGACCTTCATCTGGACTGAGGTTTCTTTGTAGGCCGGGGTGTGGGTGACGGTGTCGGTGTGGCTGCTGGTGAGGCGGTTGACTGCTTCGTCCATGTCGTTGAGCGAATTCATGGGCATGTAGAGCTGGTTGCCGTGAACGCGGTCAGTGACGAGCGCCTTGACGCGAACTTTGCCGTAGCGGGAGGTGAGCTGAACCCAGGTGCCGGAGTCGATGTTGCGCTCTGCGGCGAGGGCTGGGGAGAGTTCAACGAAGGTGCAGGGGGTCTTTTCGCGGATGCCCTCGGTGCGGTAAGTCATGTTGCCCTCGTGGAAGTGTTCGAGGAGGCGTCCGTTGTTGAGGTGCAGATCGTACTCGGCATCGGGCTGGTCGGTGGGCTCGTTCCACTGGAGGGGATAGAAGCGGGCTTTGCCGTCGGGGAAGTTGAACCGCTGGGTGTAGAGCAGTGGCTGGTCGGTACCATCGGGGGCAACGGGCCATTGGAGGGACTTGTATCCCTCAAGACGCTCGTAGGTGACGCCGGCCAGGAGCGGGGTCAGTGGGGCGATCTCCTCGTAGATTTCAGAGGGGTGCTGGTAGTTCCAATTGGCACCGAGGCGGTTGGCGATGTCCTGGAGGATGAGCCAGTCGGGGCGGCTATTGCCGAGGGGCTCGAAGACCTGGTAGAGGCGCTGGATGCGGCGCTCGGTCGAGGTGAAGGTACCGTCCTTTTCGAGGCTAGGGCTGGCGGGGAGGATGACGTCGGCGAAGCGGCAGGTTTCGGTGAAGAAAATCTCTTGCATGACGAAGAAGTCGAGCTTGGCGAGGGCTTCGGAGACGTAGTTGGCGTTGGAATCGACCATGGCCATTTCTTCACCGAAGACGTACATGCTCTTGAGCTTGCCCTCATGGATGGCGTCGATCATGAGGTGGTTGTCGAGGCCTGGTTTGGGGGGGAGTGTAACGCCCCAGGCGCGCTCGAATTTGGCGCGGATTTCGGGGTCAGCCACAGGCTGGTAGCCGGGCAGGAAGTTAGGCATGGCGCCGTGGTCGCTTGCACCCTGGACGTTGTTGTGGCCGCGGAGGGGATAGGCTCCTGCGCCGGGGCGCATGTAGTTGCCGGTGGCGAGGAGGAGATTTGAAATGGCGGTGGAGGTATCGGAACCCATCGAGTGCTGGGTGACGCCCATGGCCCATAGAATGCAGACACCATCGGCGGCGGCAATCATGCGGGCCACTTCTTCCAACGTAGCAATGGGAATGCCGCAGCGCTGACTGGCCATCTCCATCGTGAAGGGTTCCAGAGACTTGCGGTAGTCATCCTGCCCGTTGACCCACTGGTTGAGGAACTCGGTCCTGGCGAGGCCGTTGTCGAGGATGTAGCGGGTGACGGCGGAGAGCCAGAGCAGGTCGGTGCCGGGGCTGGGACGGAGGAAGACGTCGGCGCGGCGGGCCATTTCGTGTTCGCGGAGGTCGGCGACGATGAGCTTTTGCCCCTTGAGCTTATGCGAACGCTTGACGCGGGTGGCGAGGACGGGGTGGCTCTCGGCGGTGTTGCTGCCGATGATGAGGACGAGGCCTGCCCGTTCAATGTCAGAGATGGAGCCGGCGTCGCCTCCGTACCCGACAGTCCGGAATAGGCCGATGGTGGCCGGGGACTGGCAGTAGCGGGAGCAGTTGTCCATGTTGTTGGTGCCGATGACGGCGCGGGCGAGCTTTTGCATCAGGTAGCTCTCCTCGTTGGTGCACTTGGAGGAGGAGATGAAGGCGAGGGCGTCGGGGCCATGGGCGGCTTTAATGGCTGCGAATTTGGTGGCGACGAGGGTGAGGGCTTCGTCCCAGGTGGCTTCGCGGAAGGTGCCGCCGTCTCGGATGAGGGGCTTGGTGAGGCGCTCGTGGCTGTTGATGTATTCCCAGCCGAACTTGCCTTTGATGCAGGTGGAGATGCCGTTGGCGGGGCCTTGTGCAGGCTCGAC
Source organism: Acidobacteriota bacterium (assembly GCA_025359885.1). Taxonomy (GTDB): domain Bacteria; phylum Acidobacteriota; class Terriglobia; order Terriglobales; family Acidobacteriaceae; genus Acidicapsa. Next base: position 15,986 of record JANYDG010000037.1, on the reverse strand, counting down.
TTTGAGGATGTGACGCTCGGTTTTAGATTCCTGGGTCCAGATATCAAAGCTGCAACCGACGCCGCAGTAGGTGCAGACGGTTTTGGTCTTGTGGATGCGGTTCTGGCGCATGCCGGCTTCGATCTCCGAGATCTGGAGGATGGCTCCGTAGCCGATCTCCGGCTCAATGCCCTTGACCACGTCGATCATGTGATTGAGCGCTGGCTTGGCCAGGCTGGTGAAGTAACCGGCATGCTGCAGCATGGGTTTTTCCATGAGCGCATTGCAGGGGCAGACGGTGACGCAGTGCCCGCAGGAGACGCAACTGGATTCGCCGATGGGCGCGCCGCCATCCCAAAGGACGCGGGGATTTGCGGCTTCCCAGTTGATTGAGAGCGTCTCGTTGACCTGGACGTTTTGGCAGGCCTCGACGCACCGGCCGCAAAGGATGCACTGGTCGGGGTCATAGCGGTAAAAGGGGTTGGACATGTCCACTTCATACGGCTTGGGCTTGTAGGGGATGGCCTGGTGCTCGACCGCGAGCAGAGCGGTGGTGTTGTGCACGGTGCAATTGCCGTTGTTGTTGTCGCAGACGGTGCAGTAGAGCAGGTGATTGCCAAGAATACGGTCAAAGGCCTCGCGCTGGGCGGCGTCGGCTTTTGGGGAGGCAGTGACGACCTGCATTCCCGCCGCGGCTTTGGTGCCACAGGCGCGGACGAGTTTGCCGGGCTGACCCTCGACTTGAAGCTCAACCATGCAGGTATCGCAGGTCTGGATGGGGCCGAGCTGCTCGTGGTAGCAGACTTGAGGGAGCGCGATGGCGGCACGATTGATGGCATCGATGAGGGGTTCACCGGGCTTCGCGAGGTAGGTTTTGCCGTTGATGAGGATTGAATTTGGAGCAGACATGGGCGACTACCTCGGCGGAGGGATGATTCCCGCATGAAGGAACGCAATCCATAGTAGACGCATTGTTTCGGCTTGCGAAAGAGCTTGTTGAACAGGTTGTTGATGATGTCAAGGGAGTTGCCGGGGAGCGCAGCGGTGTGCTGCGGCGTAGAGGACGAAGCGGCGGCCGCGGAGGAAGCCTATGAGGGTAAGGCCGAGTTCGCGGGCTAGTTGGACGGCGAGGCTGGAGGGTGCGGAGACTGAAGCGAGGATGGGGAGGCCTGCTGCGAGGGCTTTCTGGACGATTTCAAAGCCGCCGCGGCCGCTGACGAGGAGGAGATGCTGGTCAAGAGGAAGCTGCCCGGCGAGCAAGGCCCAGCCGATAACTTTATCAACGGCGTTGTGGCGGCCTATGTCTTCGCGGAGAAACAGCAGGTCTCCGGCAGCATTGAAGAGGGCTGCGGCGTGGAGGCCGCCGGTGCTGGTGAAGACGGTCTGCGCGGCACGGAGCTTATCGGGCAGGGTGCAGAGGATTTCGGGGGCGACGGTGAAGCCGGGGTTGGGGGCGCGCAGGCCGCGCTGGCGGATGGCGTTGATGGAGGCTTTGCCGCAGATGCCGCAACTGGAGGCAGCAAAGAAGTTGCGCTGCATCTGAGCGGGATCAAATTCGCAGCCGCGCAGGTCGACTTCAACGGTGTTGTGTTTGCCGCTGCCGGGAGTCGGGACGGAGCGGAGGTCGGAGATTTGATCTGCGTTGTCGATGAGGCCTTCGGTGAGGAGGAAGCCTGCCGCGAGTTCGCGGTCATGGCCGGGGGTGCGCATGGTGACGGTGAGCGGGTGGCCCTGGATGCGGATTTCGAGGGGTTCTTCGACGGCGAGGGAGTCGTCGTAGGGACGAGTCACTCCGTCATTCCATTCGGTAACCTGGGTGAGCTGGATGCTGCGCTCGGGGACACCTGCGGGCGCGGAGTTGGGCTTGCGGTCAGGCATGGGGACAACTATAACGCCGTTGCCTGCCGGTGCTGGGTCGCGGTAGCTGATTTGCCCTGCAAGAGGGGCTGAAAAGTGCTACAAAGTGTGAATGACAAAGCGCAAGTCTTCCGGGCCGCAACCGGGCCAGACGATCAGCCTGCGGACCCTGGGAGAATATTTAAATCTATCGCCAGCAACGATTTCGCTGGTATTGAATAATGCAGCCGGGGTGCGGTCGATTCCGCAGGAGACCCGGGAGCGGGTGCGCGAGGCGGCGAAGCTGTTTGATTACCGGCCGAGCTTTTATGCGCGTTCGCTGCGCAAGGGGCAGACGTTTTCAGTGGGCGTGCTGGTGCCTGATCTGACGGACGGCTATGCGGCGCAGGTGCTGGAGGGCGTGGAAGATGTGCTGATGGAGGAGGGGTATTTCTACTTCATTGCGAGCCATCGCCGCCGGGCTGACCTGCTGGAGGAGTATCCACGGCTGCTGCTTTCGCGGTCAGTGGAGGGATTTATCACCATTGATACGACGCTGGTGCACGAGCTTTCAGTGCCAGTGGTTTCTGTTGCGGGTCATCGCAAGATTGCCGGGGTGACGAATGTGGTGCTGGACCAGGTGCGGGCGGCGGAGCTGATCCTGCGCCATCTGCATCAGTTGGGGCACCGCAGGATCGGGTTCATGCGCGGAGGCAGCCATAGTTCAGATGCTGACGAGCGGTGGGAGTGCCTGATGAAGGTGGCGCGGGATCTGAAGCTGGCGATCCGGCCGGAGTGGCATATGCAACTGGAGCTGAAGGTTTCGACGCCAGAGCTCGGGTACATGCCGACGGTGGAGTTGCTGAACCAGCGGGCGAGGCTGGAGGAGCAGTTTACGGCGCTGGTTTGCTACAACGACATTGCTGCGATTGGAGCGATCCGGGCGATGCGGGAGCAGCATATCCGCGTGCCGGAGGATATTTCTGTTGTGGGGTTTGACGACATTCAGGCAGCGGCTTTTCAGAATCCGAGTCTGACGACGATTCGGCAGCCGCTGAGGAACATGGGCGCGACGGCGGCGAAGATACTGCTGCGGCGGATTCGCACGCAGGGAAGCGATCCGGAGACGGTGCCGATGATTCCAGAGCTGGTGATACGGGAATCGACTGCGCCGCCGAAGGTTGTGCGGGGGAGAAAAGCTGCCAGCCTGTAGCGATTAGCTTTTAGTTTTTAGCTTCTAGCCCTTTGCGTTGCTGCGCCGATTTTTAAGTGTATGCGGATGGGTGTTCATTCTCGGCAAGGGATTTGGTGGCTTGTTTTGGGGAGGGTTCCCGGGGACTTGGGAAACCCAGGTCTCAGGGGCGAGACCTGGGGCACCCGCAGTTGTCTGATTCCAGGAACCCGGGCCTCATCCTGAAAACTCCGGTCTGAAAGTCCAGACCTTAGGCACCCAAATTTATCTTCTGCCCTGGATGGTTTTGTTGGTGGATTTGGCGGCGCGTCTGGCGGCGAGGGCTTTGAGTTCTACGCCCATTTTTGAGCGGTTGATGCCGAGTTGCAGGCCGAGGTTGAGCAGGTTGCCGGTGGCCCAGTAGAGGGCGAGGCCGGAGGCAAAATTCCACATCGAAAATCCAAAAATCGCGGGCATCATGAAGGCCATCATGCGGCGCTGGGCGGGGTCCATGCCGGGCGATGGGGTGATGAACTGGACGAGGAACATGCTGGCGATGATGATGACGGGGAGGACGTGCCACGGGTCGGCGATAGCGAGGTTGGGGAGCCATCCCCAGGTGGCCTGGCGAAGCTCGATGACGTTGGCGAGGACGCGGTAGTAGGCGAAGAAGAGGGGCATCTGGACGAGCAGGGGCAGGCAGCCGCCGTACATATTGATGCCCTCGTCCTTGTAGAGCTTCATGGTCTCGGCGTTCATGTCGTTGCGGCGGGGGTCGGTGGCCTTGACGTTGGCGTACTTGCGCTTGATGGCCTCGAGCTTGGGCTGGACGCGCTGCATTTTGAGCGACGACTTCATCATCATGAGGCGTGTCGGAAGCATGAGGAAGTTGAAGAAGAGGGTGACGAGGACGATGGCCCATCCCCAGTTGCCAACGTAGTGGTAGACGAAGCGGAGGAGGAGGAAGAGGGGTTCGGCGATGACCTTGAGCCAGCCAAACTGGATGAGGGGCTTGAGGTCTTCGCCGGTGGTCTTGCCGTCGGGTCCGATGGCGTGGATGGCGGCGAGGACATCGAACTGGAGCGGGCCGGCGAAGAGGCGGGTGTGGGTGTCTCCGCTGGTGTCACCGACAGCGAGGCCGAGGACGGGGGACTTGAATTTTTCGCCGGTGGGGTTGGCTGCGTCTTTGGGGACGTCGATGGTGTTGTGCAGCGTAACTATGGTGGCGCGCGAAGGTACTGCGGGAAGAAAGGCGGCGGCGAAGTAGAGATCGATTGCAGCGGCGTATTGGTAGGGCTGCTCGAGTGTGGCGTTACCGCCGACCTTGCTGGGGCCGACGGAGTCATGTTTGCCGTCGATCGACCAGGCGAATTTGCCGGCGGCGTACTGGGCTACTTCCTCTTGATCGCCGAGGCCGCTGGGCCACTGGACGAGGGTGCGGACGGGGGAGCCGGCGCGGGTGACGTTGACCTCAGTATCGACAACGTAGCTCTCGTTGAAGGTGAAGGTCTTGGTGACAGTCAGGGGACCCTTGGCGTACTTAAAGATGATGCCGGCGGGAGCGGTGACGATGCCGGTAGCGGAGGACTGGTAGAGGGCCTGGTTCAGCTCAGTGGTCAGGGCCGGCTCGTAGGTGTAGAGCGAGAGCGGGTAGCCGAAGTCAGCGGCGGCGCGCTGGTTGACGAGATCGAGCGGGCGGCCGTGGGAATCTTTGTATTTCTTGAGTATCCAGCTCTTGACCTGGGCGCCGCGATTGGTAAACGTGATGCGGTAGAGCTCGTTTTCGACGATGGTCTGGGTTTCTGCAGCGGCGACGATGGCGGGGGCTGCCTGAGCAGAGCCCGGTTGGCCAGGCTGGCCGGGAGCGCCTGGGGCGGCGGCGGTCTGCGGCTGCATTGCCGAAGGGGCCTGTGCTGGCTGGCTTACCTGTTGCTGCGGGGGCGGCGTGGATGGTGTGGGCGGCTTGAAGTATTGGAAAGCGATAAGCGCGATGAGGGCGAGCACGGTGAAGGCGAGCATGGAGCGCATATCGCCGCCGCCGCCACCGGAACCTTGCTGGGGAGCATTCGGATTACGTAGTTCAGCCAAAGAATTAGGTCCTGTCGTCTGGTACAGAGTGCGTCTTGCCTTTTCCTATGGAACGCATGGGAAGAGGTCAGGGACAAGTCGCTGCTCTTCTATGGTAATGGGTCAGGGGCGGTTGCCCGTTGCCTGTTTACGTTGGTTGGATTGTTTGCGATGGCGGGGGCAGGAACTGGTACAGGAACCGGGTCGAAGCCGCTGCGGCCGAAGGGGTGGCAGCGGAGGAGGCGGCTAAGGGCGAGAAAACTGCCGCGGAGAGCGCCGTGGGTGGCGATGGCTTCTGTGGCGTATTGGCTGCAGGTGGGTTGAAAGCGGCAGCCGGAGGGAAAGAGCGAATGGAGGGCGGGCGAGAGCCAGTAGCGGTAGAAGGCGAGGATGGCGAGGAGGAACTGCTTCATACTTGCGGGGGCCTTGTGGGCACTGCTGGCGCTGGCTGGCGGCTGGCGGCCTGGCGCGATTGCGAGGCGGCCTGACGAAAGATACGCAGAAGCTCGGCGTCAAGTTTCAGGAAATCCATCTCGATGACAAAACGGCGGGGATGGAGGATGAGATCGACGCCGCGGGGAAGCTCGTGGATGTGGCTGCGGACGAGCTCGCGGAGACGACGCTTGATGCGGTTGCGCTCGTGGGCCTTGCCGATGACTTTGCCAACGGTGAGGCCGACGCGGGGGATGGCTTGCGGGGCGTCTGGCCGGGCGGCAAGGAACCAGGTCATCGAGGAGGAGAATTGCTTGCGGGAGGCCTTGTAGGCGCGCTGATAGTCGGCGTGCTTGCGGAGGCGAATCTGGTTGTTGGGACTAGCCTGCCTGGCTGGGCCTAGCTGCTTTGCTGGGCCTGGCTGCTTTGCTGGGCCTGATTGCTTTGCCGGAGTCGGCTTGGGCGAAGCACTGCCTGACCCCTGGAGTGCAGGGGACTGGGCGTGAGCCTGGGTGCTGTCGAGCAGATTTGCTGTGGGCTCCGAGCCGGGGAATAATTCGGGTGAGGTCACGGCGGTCACAAACCTTGTTGTGATTTTGAAAATTCGGAGCCGTGACAGTGAGCCGGTTGCAGGTTCCGAAAAAAACTAGTCGCGGAACCCGGCGCTGACGGCAACGCGCTTGCGGCCCTGTGCGCGGCGGCGATTGAGTACGGCGGCTCCGCTCTTGGTCTTCATGCGGGCCCGAAAGCCGTGGGTCGTTACTCGCTTGCGGCGGTTGGGCTGAAATGTGCGCTTGGGCATCGGAATGCGCTCCTGAGTCTTCTCTGTTGAATTCTGCGCCTTGACGGCAAGTCCTGAGTATACCGCAGAAGCGTTTCTAAATCCAGTGGCGGGCGGGGGTTGGTTTTTGGCGGAGTGTGTGTTTGTGAGCAGAGAGCTGGAGGCGACGGATTTAAGGTTGCGATGGTGGTGGCGGCTGAAGCTTTGATGGGGGTCAGAGGTGGGGTAACATCAGTCCCGGAGACGGCGGCGGGCGGGCGAAGTTTATTCTGAATTGAGGGTGGCTGAAGGCGATTTCTGGCTCCTGACCTGGTCGCTCAAGCGGGGTTTCACCATGGGTGGTGCAAATCCCGGGGTTGTGTGAATGGCGCGTTGCATGAGGCTGTTTTTGTGCTAGTATCGGACCCGTTCACCTAAGATTCGGAAGGCTCTTCTGTACCGAGTTTTGTCTACGAAGTCGATGCAAATTGCAGGCAATCGCTTGCACGTCTCACGGTAGATTTGATTACCAATTCCGGCGCGAGGTGTTACCTTTTGCGCTGAGGGCGAAGCATCGTTTTTTACGGCGAAGCAAAACGGGTAACAGACCTGAAGGTTGGGTAGAAGAAAGTACACGTAAGGAATCTATCGATGTCATTTGCAACGACGCCAGCTACGGCGATTAATCCCTGGATGCAGATTCTGGCGGCCCTGGAAAAGAAGGTCAATCGCCAATCATTCGAGACCTGGCTGAAGCCAACTCGATTCAGCCATACGGCCGGACGCACTTTGTATGTGCGCATCCCCACCGAAGAGTTTCAGCACATTGGGGACAAGTACAGCGACCTGGTGCAGGAGGCGATTGACCTGCTGCATCTGGAACTGGATGACGTGGCGTTTGTCACCATCGAGGAGGATCCTTCGCGCCCGCCGATACGCATCGACGGTGGTTTTGGACCGCAATCAACGCATGGCTCAACCGCACCTGCCTCCCATGCGGGAAGCTACAACCAGCAAAGCGGCTACAACGGTCAGGCGAGCCGTCGCGCCCCCTTTCAGCCAGTGCAGAGCCAGTTTGACTGGTCAACGGCGGCGCAGCTGAACCAGCGGTACACGTTTGACAATTTTGTCATTGGGAACGGCAACCAGTTTGCGCGTGCGGCTTCACTGGCGGTGGCGGAGCGGCCATCCAAGGCCTACAACCCGCTCTTTTTGTATGGCGGCGTCGGGATGGGCAAGACACACCTGATGCACGCAATTGGGCACGAAGTGAAGCGGCGTCAGCCGATCGCAAACATCTGCTACGTCTCCGCGGAAAAGTTTACCAACGAGATGATCAACTCTGTGCGCAACGACCGGATGACGAGTTTCCGCGACCGGTTTCGCACCGTGGATGTGCTGCTGATCGACGATATTCAGTTCATCGCTCAGAAGGAGCGGACGCAGGAGGAATTCTTCCACACGTTCAATGCGCTGCACGAGAGCATGAAGCAGATCGTGATTGCTTCGGACCGTCCGCCGAAGGAGCTGGCAGAAATCGAGGACCGGCTACGGTCGCGGTTTGAGTGGGGCTTGATCGCCGACATTCAACCGCCGGACCTGGAGACCAAGGTTGCAATCCTGCAGAAGAAGGCGGAAAGCGAGCAGGCGAATCTTCCGACGGACGTGGCCATGTTCATTGCGTCGAACGTTCGGACCAACGTGCGGGAGCTGGAAGGCGCGCTGGTGCGGCTGATTGCCTGGTGCAACGTGAACGGCATGGAGATTACGCTGCAATCGACGCAGCTGTGCCTGAAGCAGTTCATTGATACGCAGGTACGGAAGATCACGATCGACGCGATTCAGAAAGCGGTGGCCGAGAGCTTTGCGATGCGCGTCTCTGAGCTGAAAGCCAAAAACAATTCGCGCGCGGTGGTTGTGCCGCGGCAGATTGCGATGTACCTGGCGAAGAACCTGACGGAAGCGAGCCTGCCTGAAATCGGGCGGCAGTTTGGCGGGAAACATCACACGACGGTGATGCATTCGATTGGGAAGATTGACGAGCTGCGGCGTACCGACAAGGACCTGAACCGGACGATCAACAAGCTGCAGGAGACGTTGAACGGGTAGGTTTTGAGGAGTTTTCAAGACAGCAAAATGGCCGCTTTGGACGGATGTCCGGGGCGGCCATTATAGTTGGTGCGGTCGAGTGGAAATTCGAGATTTGTGGTTCCCACCCGGCAGTACGGATTTACTTTTTGGTGTCTAGCTCGATGACTTCAAAGGAGTAGCCGGGCATGATGTGCTTGAGTTTGGTGCCGATTACGGGCAGGGTGTTCGAGACCGGGACGATGTGTTTGGGATCGGCGATGGTGTTGGTATCAACGGGCGAAAGGGCGTGGAGCTGGGTCACCTTGGCCGGACCGGTGATGGCGCTGATGCCCCTGAGGTCGATCTCGATCGGTTGCGGGGTGGGAACTCCGTTGACGACCTTGACGAAGACCTTGCCGGTGGCGTCGGACTTGGTGACGGAGTAGGCGACGCGGGAGCCGGCGCCGGTGATGGTGGAGGCGGGGACGGCATCACCGATTTTGGCGGCAAAGAGTGACAGGACGTAGTAGCTGGGTGAGCCGTAGCTCGACAGGCCGTCGTAGCCGATGAGGTCAGGGTGCCACTGCATGCCGCCGTTGTGGACGTTGACGAGAAGTGGGGCATAGCTGGACATGACGACGACGTCGGAGTTGCGTTCGACACCTGTAAGCCAGGCGGCATCGCCCAAGGCTGCGCCGAAATCGGCGGTTGGGGAGCCCTCCATGGTGGCGTATTCACCCATGAAGATTTTTGGCCCGTTGCGGTCGAACTTGTCGTAGTGGTGGACGTCGTCGAAGTAGTTTTCGGCGCTGAGGTAGAAGTGGTCGTCGAGGACGTCGGGCTTGACGCTGGTGACGGGCGCGGTGGCGATGAGCTTCTGGTCAGGATATTTGGCCTTGATGGCGTCGTGGAACTGCTTGAAGCGGCCATCGTAGCTCTTGGATTGGTCGAACCAGTCTTCGTTGCCTACCTCAACATAGGCGAGCTTGAAGGGGGCGGGGTGGCCATCCTGGACGCGCCTGGCACCCCAGGTGGTGTCGGGGCCGCCGGTGGCGTATTCGATTTCGTCGAGGGCGTCCTGGACGTAGGGTTCAAGGGCCGGGCCGGGCTCGACGTGCTCCTGCCTCATGGAGTATCCCGCATAGACGGCAAGGACGTTCTGCATGTTCAGGTCTTCGCACCATTCGAGGAACTCAAGCAGACCGAGGCCGTCGGAGGAGTGGTAGTTCCAGGGGCTGGGGTGGGTGGGGCGGTCAACGAGGTGGCCGATGGTCTTCTTCCACTCGTAACGCTCGTTTATGTGGTCGCCCTCGAGGTAATTTCCGCCGGGGAACCGCAGGAAGGCGGGATGCATGCCGGCGAGCTTTTCCATCAGATCGATGCGGTTGCCGTTCATGCGATTTTTGTAGGTGGGGGGGAAGACGGAGACAAGGTCGATCCAGAGGGTGCCGGGTTTGGTGAGGGTGAGCTCGTAATGATACGCCTCGGAGACCTCAATTTTGCCGGTCTTGAGGGTGGTGGAGTACTGCTTCCAGTCGCTGCCGATGGAGGGAATTTCGGCGCTGGCGACGCTCTTGCCGGTCTTGTTGCTGACCAGGTTGAGGTGGAGCGGGCCGAGGGCGCTTGAATCAGCCTTGGCGTAAAGCGAGGCCGTATAGGTCATGTCGGGGCGGAGTGGGTAGCCCCAGTAGCCCTGGTTGCGGAGGCCGGCTGGCTCGGATTCACTGGCGGCGGTGACGGTGAGCTTGATGCTGTCGGTGAGGGCTGCGGAGGGGCCGGTGGACTTGTCTTTTTCCATTTTGGCGCCGCCTGCGGAGTTCTGGATGGTGAGCCAGTCCTGCTGGTTCCAGTCGCGGTCACGCATGGTGCGGTTTTTGACCATTTCGGGATAGAGGCCACCATCGTAGGAGAAGTTGATCTCCTCGGTCATGAGGCCGTAGAGGGTGGGGCTGACGGCGTGCTCGGTTTTGTCGAGCTGTACGGCAATGACGGCTGGGGCCTTTGCGGGAGCCTGGGCGAGAGAGGGTAGTGCGGCTGGGAGGGCAAGGAGGAGGCTGAGGATTGGGCTGTATTTTCGGAGGAATTTCGTTGACGGCATTTCTGGAACCTCTTCGAGTAAAGGTTTTCTTGAAATGCGAGTGTATGTCTGAGGCCCTGCGATTGGCAAGACTCTTGCGCAGGAAATCACGGTGAATTGCCAGTAAATACATTGCGTGACCGCCGGAATCGCAGGATAATCGCTGCATGGCAACCCAGCCCATCGCCGAACCTCTCATTTCTGTCGAGGAGTACCTGCGAACCGTCTACGAGTCGGATTGCGAGTACAACGAGGGAGTGGTGGAGGAGCGGAACCTGGGCGAGTTTGAGCATTCATTGCTTCAGGGCATGCTGGTAACGATTTTCATGAATCAGATCTCGCAATGGGGTGTATTTGCCCTCCCCGAGCAGCGAGTGCAACTGCGGCCGAGGCGGTTTATTGTGCCGGATGTTGCGGTACTTCGAATGGGGTTGCCGCGGGAACGCATTCTGACGCGTCCGCCGCTGATTGCCATTGAGATCATGTCGCCGGAGGACCGGATGAAGAAGGTCACAGCCCAGTCGTTGGAGTATCGCGCCTTTGGCGTGGAGCATATCTGGGTGATCGATCCGCAGAAGCGGGTGGCGTATCGCTGGGCTGAAAGCGGGCTGGAGTTGGAGGCTTCCGGGGAGCTCACGGTACCGGGGACGGCGATCCTGGTGCGGGTGGACGAGCTGTTTGCCAGGCTGGACCAATTTTGAAGTAAATCAGTGCGTTGCGACCTGGCCGATGTCGGTGGGGCGTTCAGTGGGGCGTTCGGTGGCGAGGGAGGCGCGAGGGCCGCAGCCGTAGGCCTGGACATAGACCTTGTAGAACTGGGCGTAGCTGCCGAATCCTGCGGCGAAGACGGCCTCGCCGAGATTTTTTTGGGTCGGCTGCCGGTACTGTTCCCAGAAGCGGGACAGGCGCAAGGAGTTCCGATATCTCGTCAAGGAGACGCCGACCTGCCTGTGGAAAGTCCGGCTCAAGTGTGCCTCGCTCACCCCGCAGGCCTTTGCCAGCTGCGCCAGGTCTTTGTGCCAGTTGCCCTCGCTCAGCAGTTTAATGGCGCGGTGTACGGCGGGGTGAAGGCTCACGGCATCGCCCATGACCTGGCCCGTGCGCTGACTGCGCCAGCAGAGCAGCAGAAGGTGGTGGAGTCCTGCATTCAAACCGTCTGGGTCGCCGTGCCTGAAGGCAAAGCTGGATGCGGCGCCGAATCCAGCCTCGTGGTTGAGCAGGTCGGGGTCAAGCGAACCCTGCATCAGGCAATCCATGGTCTTGCGGATGAGATCGAAGGTATCTGGCTTGAGCAAAGTCTTGAGAACGCCGCCATGTTCGCTTTGATTGCCCTTGAGGTCACCATACTGGCTTGTATTGCCGTACTTTTCGATAAGAGCAGGTTTGAAAACGGCAACATAACACTGGGCATCGTCGGCTCGATCGACCAGTTGATGCTCGTGCCCGGGAAAGAGCCAGACCATGGTTCTGGGCGTAAAGGTAAAGCGTTTGTTGTTGACAATATAGGTGACGGTCCCGCGTACGACCAGGTTCAATTCGAGTTCGATGTGGTGATGGCTTTGAAGTTTTGGCGGATTCCTGGTGGACTCGATCAGGTAAAGGAAGCCGTCGTAGCCTTTATCGATTTTGAGATTTTCCAACATCACGACAAGATACGATAACTTTTTGTTCGTTGTCGAGAAGACACCTCGCAAGGTCCGGGGATATGGTTAGGCAGTGTTGTGCCGTTCTGCGTCTTCCCCGCAATCGCGCGCGTTTGGAACCCTGCCAACCGGCGCGGGCGTAGAGGCATGGACGCTGACCGGGACGGGGGGCCTCACCCTGGAAGCAATTACGTATGGTGGGATCGTCACCCGGCTGCTGGTGCCGGACCGCAAAGGAAGGCTCGCGGACATGGTGCTGGGTTTTGAGGAACTCGAACCGTACCGGACGGATCGTGCGTATTTCGGGGCGATTGTCGGTCGAGTTGCGGGTCGAATCTCCGGGGCAAAGTTTCGACTCGATGGAAAGCTTTACAGTTTAGAAGCCAATGATCCACCGAACCATCTTCACGGGGGACCGCTTGGTTTTAGCCGGTGCGTATGGCATGCGACGCCTGTGAATCGGCCTGACGGAGCGCCGTCACTGCGTCTAACGCGACTCAGTCTCGATGGCGAAGAGGGCTACCCGGGCAATGTCGAGGTGTCGATTATCTACACCGTGACAAATGACAACGCGTTCATGATCGAAACGGAAGCGGCGAGCGACTGGCCAACGCCATTCGCACTTGCACATCACTCCTACTTCAATCTTGCCGGTGAAGGCTCGGGTTCGATCGCCGATCAGGAACTCCAGATCGAAGCGGATGAGTTCGTCCCCACCGACGAATGGATGACGCTGTCAGGGCGCGTTGCGCCGGTTGCTGCGGGAGTCAATGACTTTCGTTGTGCGCGACGGCTCGGCGATGCGATTCCGTTGCTGAGCAGGAACCATGGTGAACTCTACCGGCTCCGCAAACCCGGGGAGCAGGGACTTGACTCCCGGCCCTCGAAGGCGGCCCGACTTGTCCATGCCCGGAGCGGGCGTGTGCTTGAAGTTGCGACGACCACGCCCTACATGCAGCTCTATACCGCTGCCGCTCTCGACGGTTCGATCACGGGAAAGTCAGGCATCGCCTATCAGCGGCACGCGGGCGTGTGCCTGGAATGCCAGGAAAGTCAAGGTTTAGTTATTTTATGCCGTATTTGTTGAGGTTTTGAGGTGTCCAATGTTTTTTGGACACTGGACACCTGGGCGGCGCGAGCCGCGGAGTGGGAGTGCTGTCGGTGGCCTCAGCTGAGGTGTCCAATGTTTTGGTACACCGGGCACGTGCGCGGCGCGAGCCGCGCAGGGGGATTACTGTCGGCGGCCTCAGATGAGCGACCCGCTAGACCCGGCCCCACGGACGCCGAATAGGGCGCGGCTGGCTGAGGTGGGCTGGTGGTCGCTGAGTGTGCGGTAGTGGGGCCGGGCAGTGGGGTCGCGGTGGTTGGATGGTTGGGTTGTTTGTAGTTTCCGGGGCTGCTGTCTGGGGGAGAGCAAGGCGCGAGTGATGTCGAGGTGGGCGTGACGTGGTCGCCGCGCAGTATTGGATGGGCGCAGGGGGTCCGGGGGCTGGACCCCGGCGTAACCTGCTGGCCACGCGCGGACGGGCTGATACCGCGACCTTTGATTTCTATTCCCGCGTGGTGGACGCCGATAGCGACCGACCCCACCACGCCCCGCCTCTGGGTGATGTGCGGCTGGCCCGTAGCCGGGAGTGAGCGACCGCGTAGGGCTGGCCGCGTTGGTCGCGCAGGGTGAGCGCGTTTGCTGCGAACCCGAGGATGCTGCCCGTGCGCCTGTCCGCATGACTGGCTAAATACACTCACCAGCCGTCGAGCGCGGTGGGCAAAGTTGAGAATCGCGGGGCTGATGTTGTGGGGTTCGTGGGTGCTGTGCGATTGTCTACTTTTCCACGGCGCACAGTCTCCGCGCGTGTGGCCGCTCAGGGCGTGCTGTGCACGACCAAGGCGACACGCCCACGGCTGCTAGCTGGTGGGTTCCTCTGGCCAATCTCGCCAGTCAAACCCGTTGAAGGTGCGTTGTGCGCTCCGGGTTGTGGCGGCTCGCGTGTAGCAGGCCCAGAGGTAGGCGGCGAAGGATAGCGTCACTTCGTCCTCGTCTGCGTCTGGCTGTCCGCCCAGTGCGTGGGCGAGTGCCTCTAGGTTCTCCGCGCTTTGCTGTGTCACAGCAGGTTTGCCGCGTCCAGCTCTTTGGTCAGGGCGGCGAGGGCGTCGGGGATGTCCCTCTGGACTGTCCGTATCGACTTGCCGCACGCTGCTGCTATCAGCGCGATGCTCTCGCCGTTGACGTAGTAGAGCTTCAGGATTGTGGCCGCGTATGCGCCAATAGCCAAGAGGCAGCGGTCTGTGTCGATTTTCCTGATGATTCGTGCGTCCCAGATGGCTGAGGATGGTTTGGCCGTGGGTCGTCCCCGGTGTCCGCTGAACCTGCAGGCTGGCGCGTCTTTTCCGCTCGACCGTTCGTGGGCGTGTCGACGAATGGCCGCGATGGCGAGGGCTTGGTCTGTGCCGATGCCGTACTGCTTCCAGTGGTGCTCGTTTGCTGCTTTTCTGGCGCTGGCTGGCTGAGTGAGCTGTTGAGTAGTTGCCATGCCATCGTTTCCGTCCTGTTCCCTGTCCATGCCATGTTCACCTCGCAATGTTTGATGGTGCGAGCGTATCATGCGTTTGGCCCTTGACGTGCTATGGGGCCGTCCGGAGACGGCCCCAGTGCGGGGTGTGGCCGTCCGCAGACGGCCGCAGTGCGGGATGGGGTGGGTGGGGATGGGGGGGTCTAGGGTGGGATGGGTAGCGATGTGCCGGGTTCCGGGTTGTCGGTGGATGGTGGGGCGCGGCGTCGCCGCCCTGCCAGTTCGCCCTCGGTGCGGTGGCAGACAGCCAGTACCCATGAGGCCTGTTTGCGTGCTTCGTCCCACATTGGCCCCGCCTCCACCTCGGTGGCCGCGTCCCAGAGTCTTTCGGATGCTGCTACGAGTACCTCTGCGAGTGCGGCTGCTTCTGGTGTCTGCATGACCATTGGACCCTGCACCAGCGTCAGCATCTTGGTCCGCGCAGGAGCGACTGTGCGACCTGTGCAGCGTACAGCAGCTTTGAGACATCCTGCCCTGAGAGCATATCCGCCATCAGGCCGTTTACGGCGCACGCGATGGCTTCGATGCAGCCATCGGTCGTGTCCATTCTGGGCATCGCGAGCTTGTACGCCATGACTGCCCGGTAGCGTATCTCCTTTGTTGACAACCCTGATTCCTCTCCACTTTTTCTTGCTCTTTCGGCTGCTCGTGTGCAGTTGCTTATCGCTGCCTCTGCGTTGCTGAGTTCGGCGGCGGTGAGGCGGCGAAGTGTTTCGGGTGGCGTGTCTCCGCTGGCTTTGATTTCAGCGAGCAGGTAGGGTTCGATGACGTACGTGGTTGGGTTTTTCATGCTGTTCTGCCTTTCCGTTGGTTGATGGTGCGGCTTCCCTTGATGAGTTCGAGGGTTTGTCGGTTCACCGGCCGTAGGTCGTGGTCGAGGTACCAGATTGTTGATTGAAGTGAACGATGGCCGAGGAAACCCTGTACGTCGATTACGTCTTTGGTCAGGCGGTACAGGTCTACTGCGGCGGTCCGTCGCAGGTCGTGTGGGGTGAGCTTGCGGGTGATTCCTAGGCTCTTTCTTAGGAGCACAAATGCCTCGTTCAGTCCCGATTCGTTGAGCCTGTCAGGGTCGGGAGAGCGCCTTTTGTGGGGCTGTCTGACCCAGATTTGTCGTACGTAGGGGATGCGGCTTTGGTGGTCGCAGGTCGTGAGGATTTCGGCGATTTCGGCTGTGACGGGCAGGGTTTGCCGGGCACCCTTTTTGGTTGTGAATTGCAGGGTTTGGTTTGTTGGGTCGTAGTTGTCCGGGTTGAGGCGTTGGGCTGTGCCGGATCTGATGCCAAGGTCGAGACAGAGCAGGAGCCAGAGTCTGAGGTGGGGTGGTGCGGCTCCGAAGATGGCGTCGATTTCTTCCGGCCTTGCTGTGACGTTTCGGGGC
>JANYDG010000034.1 GCA_025359885.1 Acidobacteriota bacterium | reverse complement strand
GCGTAGACCGTAGAGGCGGTGGTCGGCGTGCTGCCGTTCGTTGTGTAGTAGATGGTCGCGCCGGCTGTGCTGTCGCTGATGGCGACCGACTGCGTGCTGGTGTAGGTGCCTGCCGGGACTGAAAAGGTCGGCGTGGCAGCGGGCGGCGTGATGGTGTAGGCCGCACTCCCAACCGCGCTGGTTGAGAATCCTGTGGCCACGGCGATAGCGTTGATGGTCTCTGTCGTGCCGACGCTGATTGGGCCGGCGTAGACCGTAGAGGCGGTGGTCGGCGTGCTGCCGTTCGTTGTGTAGTAGATGGTCGCGCCGGCTGTGCTGTCGCTGATGGCGACCGACTGCGTGCTGGTGTAGGTGCCTGCCGGGATAGAGAATACCGGTGTGGCAGCCTGAGTATTGATGGTGTAAACAGCGGTCGCAACAGCACTGCTGCCGTAGCCTGTCGCTGTGGCGATCGCTTTCAGGGTCTCACTGGCACTGACGCTGATCGGAGCGGTGTAGAAGAATGACGCGGTCGTTGGTGTGGTTCCATCCACGGTGAAGTAGATCGTTGCGCCTGGTGTGCTGTCAGTGAGCGTAACGGATTGCGTGCCGTTGTAGGTGCCCCCGGCCGGTGCTATGTTCGGCGTCGCTGCTGCGGGAACAATGGTGTAGATTGCGGTTGCAACCGAGCTTGTGGAGTAGCCTGTGGCGGTCGCAATCGCGTTGATTGTTTCCGTCGCGCTCACACTGATCGGGCCAGCGTAAACTGCGGAAGCAGTTGTCGGCGTGCTTCCGTCCAGGGTGTAGTAGATGGTTGCGCCGGCGGTGCTGTCGGTGATGGCGACCGACTGGGTCCCGGAATAGGTGCCGGTTCCAAGTGAGAATGCAGGCGTGGCCGCAGGCCCATTGATGGTGTAGGCCGCCGTGGCGACTGCACTGGATGTGCTGGACGAAGAACCAGCGATTGCTGCAATCGCATTGAGCGTTTGTGTCGTGCTGACGGAAATCGGCGTGGTGTAGACCTTTGAAGCTGTCGTCGGGGTCGTCCCATCGGTGGTGTAGTAGATGGTTGCGCCGGAGGTTGTGTCGCTGATTGAAACGGTCTGGGCACTGGTGTAGGTTCCAGCCGCAGGTGAGAACGTGGGCGTCGCAGTCGTCACTGCTGGCGTTGACGGGACCATACTCCAGGTCAGGATTTTCTGGCTTGAGGTTGCTCCGCCGGTTGCACCGGTAAATCCTACGTAAGCTGTCTTTGAGCCAATGATGGTGGGAATGTTGATTGTCCAGCTTGTCGACCAGGTCGCCGACGTCACCATATCTGTAATTTTCATGGTGAGGACGGTTCCGTCGTAAACCATGTGAATCGCCATCTCATCGTCACTGTGCAGGTTGATGCCAGTCGCACTGAGATCAATTGCCGGCACTGTGGGCGGGGCACCATTGAGATAAAGGCCGGTTGAGTCAGGGCCTTCTCCAGCTGAGTTGTAAAGGTCGAACTTGATTCCAACTGATTTTTGAATTGTCTGGAATCCCAACTGGTATCCATTGCCACCGAGGGCCGAGAATCCCCTTGGATCGTTCTGAATGGTGAAGGTGATTCCGTCTGCAACTGGATTTGACAGTTGGAAAGCGAAGTCGGTGGTAAACGCCTGGATATTGATGGGCGAGTGGTACCAGGCAGAGCTTGCCTCGCCGGGAAGCCCGTTGGTCAGTTGCAGCCGGGTATCGTTGAGCCCGGCATTCCCGTTCAGAATGACCAGTCCGGTCGAAGAGGCAAATCCCTCGCCAAAGCTGATTCCGGTTTGTCCAATCTGGATGGTGTAGGTCTGCGAAATGATGGGACTGTTGCTCAAGCCTGCTGCCATGGCAACGGCAGTGATGGTTGTCGTGGCCGTCACCGGGATCGGCGTGGTGTACAGCGTTGACGCTGCCGTTGGCGTCGTTCCGTCAAGGGTGTAGTAAATCTTTGCAACGGCTGTCGTATCTGACAATGCGATATTCTGCGACGCGGCATAGGTGCCGGTAGGCAGGCTGAAGAGTACGTTGCCCACCTGCGAAACGTTGGTATAAGTGGCAGACGCCTGTGCACTCAGCAACAGGCCAGCACCGCTTGCCAAAGCGTGAATCGTTTCTGTCGAACTGACCGTAATCGGGCCCGTATAGAGCGTTGAAGAGGTGGATGCATTGGATCCATCGATCGTGTAGTAGATGCTGGCACCCGGCGTTGCATCGGTAATCGTCACCGACAGGGAGCCTGCATACGACTGAGTTCCGGGAGAAATGACGGGAGCCGCGGTCTGCGTGGCGCCGTTCAGCAGACCGTAAATGTCTACCTCATTCGCGGTCCCGACATAGACTTTCCCGTTGGCAACGGTCGGCACGGTGAACTTGACCGCATTGCCGGCACTGTCGCGCGCGGCATTGGTGCTGCTCGAGTACAGGGTCGAAGCGACATTGCTGGCGTTGTGGGCGCGGAGAATCGACGGTCCAGGTGTAGCGTACGCCGAGGAATCAATCGACCAGACAATTCCCTGGGTCGAACCGTTGGCCGAGATCGAAGGCGTAGCTCCGGGATAACCGTATTGCTCTACGGATTTTGTCGGAGTCGTCGAAAGCAGCCCGTTGACCAGTGGAATGGACTTCAAATTGTCAAAGCGTCCCCAGTAGTAGACATTCCCATTCCAGTACGCCGGAGTACTCCAGATACCGACATTGCCTACCGCGTAGGCCTGCTCCTGAACCGCCTGGTCCAGGGTCAGGTTGTAGCCACCCATGTTGTCGCGATTTAACAGGTAGATGGTGCCATTCTTGCCTGTTTGTACTGCGAGATGCGGGTTGTTTCCAGTCGCCTGCGTGGGCAGAACGATCATCCCGCCTGAACCGACATCGCCATCCATCAGGTTCAAGCTCGCCTGCTGATTGGTCGTAAACTCGTCGACGATGGTGGGAGCGCCATTGGTGAGATCCAGAACGATATGGCTGTCGCCGTAGTCCATGCTGTTGGTGTACGGCTTGGTCGCGTTGTAGTCACCGTTGCCGGTCGGAGCGAAGAGACGTCCAAACGGCTTGTTGACCGGATCCAACTGATCTGCAGCCAGGCCCTCGCCAGACATCCAGAAGCCGCCGCCGGTGCCATTGGGAGAGGCGCAATATGCGCCCGTTTGCTGCAAGGTGGCCGCGTTGTAGCCGAGGATCCATCCATGCCACGGCCCGTTGTCTCCATGGGCGGCAAATCCGAGATACACGATCCCATTCAAAAGCAGCAGACCGGGCCGATTGCTCTCCCACAGGGGATCGAAGGTCAGCTTTCCATTCACGCTTCCATTGCCGGTTCCGGCAACGCTGCCGGTAACCACCACCGGGCCGCCAAATTTTTCTGCGCCTGTAGCGACGTCCAATGCGTGCAACCGCTGCACCGCGACGTTGCTCTCCATCGTTTTGCCGACGACATAAAGCGTGCCCGAGACGGGATCAATGACGGGTGTGCCGGTGATTCCAATCTCCGGGGTGATGTCGAAGCCCACCACGCTCGAAGCGACCGTGATTGCGCCAGCCGCGGCCCCGTGCGTGGTACTGAGCATGGACGCTTTCCAAATCGGAGTAGAGTTCGTTCCCCCGTTTGTATCGGCATCAAAAGCATAGACGGAGTCGTGTTCGGTCGCGACAAAGACAAGATTGTGTGCCGTACCGTTGACGTTCACACCAGAAAGGTAAAGGGGCTGGGCATAGATCTGGCCGTCTACCGGCTGCGAAAACAGCTTGCCGAAAAGCGTCGGGTTCACATTGGTGGTATTCAGCGTGGTTTCGCTCAGGTTTTGCCCGGTCCGGCCAATGTCGTTGTGATAGGTCGTCACGTTCACCTGGGAGTTCCCGGAGGTCGGGATGGTCACGACGATGGCGATCAGGCTGAACACGGCAAGGGTCAAAGACTGCCGAAGCGACCGCCGAAGCGACCGCCGAAGCGACTGCCGACTCGACTGCCGACGCAAACCATTTGACCAGCCAGACGCAACCGGTGAAGACACCTCTTCAATTCCCGTGACCACTGCCGACATTACCTACCTCCGCGAGTCCAATTCCCGAAACATGCCATCTGCCAGATCGCCCCTGCCCCAGGGCGACCAAGTGAAGACAACTCCACACTTCCGCAGGTGGCGGTTGCCTTGAGAAACCCATCTTGTTCAACGTCCTTGCGCGGCCGGCGCGAATGGGGCGCCATGCACTGCTCAAGGGTAGGAAAGTACCAGTTGTCTCATTCGCCCGATTTGTCCTGCTTGTCCTGCTTGTCCTGCTTGTCCAGCAGGCCCAGTTGGCCCCAAGCTGCTTATTGCAGTCACATCGGCAGGTTGCGAAGTCTCAACAGTTCGATGCAGGGCTCAATGTCCAAGTTGTATGGCAAGTAAAGTTTCCACAACTCAATAATACGATTTTCTCGTATCTGTGGGGAAACACCATTCCACTTTGGTACATTGGCTTCGATCAAATAGTAACCGGAAACCAGATGTTCCACTTATGGAAGTAGCCCTTTTGATTTCCACAACATATGCCTAAAGTACCCTGTTCATCAATAAACGCTTATCTTCGGCCCACACAGTACATTTCCATCTTTTCTCCACTTTTCCCGATTTTTGGGGGATTCCTTCTGCGTTCCACCTCTTTCAGCTTGCGAGGGAATTTATGAACATGCCCTATTTTTGATGCAGGCCGTTCGCTGCGATTCAGCTTGAAAGCAGGACCGGGTGGGCTGATGAAAAGGCCCACCACGTCTCTGAATTCATGCCCTTTACACATCGCAAAGGTCAACTGCCTGGCGAAGCGACGTAAGTGGATCCTTTGCCGGGACAAACTCATGGGCCACATATCCCTTGAAGTTTGTCGCGGCGATGGCGCGCATAACTGCCGGCCAACTTACTTCCTGCTGATCGTCCAGCTCATGCCGCCCCGGTACCCCACCGGTATGATAGTGCCCCAGCCACTGTCCATGGGCTCGAATCGTGGCAATCAGGTCGCCCTCCATGATCTGCATGTGGTAGATGTCATAGAGTAACTTGATGCTGGGGGAGTTAACTTCCTGCATAACTCGAACGCCCCAGTCGGTGTGGTCGCACATATAGTCGTGATGATCGTGCTTGCTGTTCAGCAATTCAAGACAAAGCGTGACGCCATGATCTTCAATCAGCGGACGGAGCCGCTTGAGGCCCACGATCGTATTGCGCGCGCCCTCCTCATCAGACATGCCAGCGCGCTGGCCCGAGAATGTAATGACATTGGGCACGCCTGCTTTGGATGCCGCAGGTAGATTCTTACGCATGGCGGCCTCAATTGCGTCATGGTTCTCGACGCGGTTGAGGGCGTGGTTGATTTCGCCTCCCCCAACGTAACCCATGGTGCAGAGAAGCCCGTACTTGCGCGGTACTTCAAATTCCTCTGGTTGCAGTAAATCTACCCCTTGCAGCCCGATCTCCACCGCCGCCTGACACAGTTCATCCAGGGTCAGTTTTGGATAGCACCATCGGGAGACTGACTGGCGAATGTGGCCGAGCCTCTTTGTCGGGGCAGTTTTGGGTGCGTCAGAGGAGGGGGAGGAAAGTGCAGCGGGATTGGATGGCGTGCGTGCAGGCGAGCCCACGGCACCCTCTGAAGACTGCGGCAGACACATGGCCGCAGCGACTGCCAAACCACCCTCAAATACCTGGCGACGATTGATAGCGCTCATGAAGCGGATACTCCTTGACGATCGGGTTAATCAAACAAAAGGGCACGAGGCCGGGATCTGCGGTTACGCACAGGACTTCTGCGTTTGCGTTTGCCCACAAATACTAAACCTTGCTGGAGTCGTTTGGTCAATTGAACAGATTGAAAGGAGAGCGCATCTTGATTCCGCAGTCAGCAGGTTGGACCCCGATGAGGGGTTTCCGTGAGGGATTACGCGTACTAGAGCAAGGGTGCTTCCGCTGGTCGGACCGGATTTCAGAGACGCCTGCGCAGTTTTCACGCGTGAGGAGATGAGCAAAGCGGTGAGCTGGATTCGCACAGTTCAAGCGGCTCACGGTGGGTCGCCTGATCTCGCTGGATTGAAGTGAGCCGCAATGATCAGTTTTTACTCACACCATGCATTTGAGTCGGAATATGATGATTGGCGTCCCCCTGTTGCAATTGTTGTTAAGTCTGTAAATTTCCCCGGTACTGAGAGGTAGTTGTGATGAGAATGATGAAATTGGCAGCATTGGCAGGGTGCCTTGCGGTTGGAATCAGCAGCCTGACTTCAGCCCTGGCGCAGGACTCTTCCTTCCCTGGAAAAGAAACCACATGGACGCAACCCGTTGCTTCGAGAATTACCGAGCGCATTGATGATTCCAAGCTGGTGCGGCTGGCAGGCAACATCCATCCCCAGGCGCGTCCCGAGAACGACCAGGGCGCGGTGGCAGCTTCTTTGCCCATGGAGCGCATCCAGCTGCTGCTGAAGCGCAGCCCGCAGCAGGAGGCCGCTCTGACGCGGTTCATGGACGGGCAGATCAATCCCAAATCGCCGAACTTCCATCACTGGCTCACGCCGGAGGAGTTTGGCGCGCAGTATGGACCGTCGGAGTATGACATTCAGGCGGTGACAAACTGGCTGCAGAACCACGGATTCACGATCGACCAGGTGACCAAGGGCCGGACAATCATCGAGTTTTCAGGCACGGCGGCCCAGGTACAGGAAACCTTTCACACCGAGATCCACCATTTCAAGGTGGAGGGTGAAAATCACATCGCCAATGTGAGCGACCCTCAGATTCCAGCGGCGCTCAGCCCGGTAATTACCGGCATTGTCTCGCTGCACAACTTCTTTGCCAAGCCAATGAACCACTACCTTGGCGACTTCGTGCGTGACAAGAAAACCGGCGGATGGACGCCTCTCAGCCCCAAGAAGAAGCCAGAGCCGCTGTTCACCGTGCCAGGTTCGAATCCGAACTTCGAGTTGATCTCGCCCTTTGATTTCGCGACGATCTACAACCTCACTCCGCTTTGGAACGCAGGCATCAACGGCACCGGTCAGACCGTTGCCATCGCCGGACGTTCGGATGTGAGTCTTGCCGACGTGCAGAAGTTCCGGTCCGGCTTTGGCCTGCCGGCCAACGACCCGGTTTTCATCGTGAATGGCGCCGATCCAGGAGTGCCGACCGCCAACGACAAGGTTGAAAACACGCTGGACGTGGAATGGTCAGGCGCAGCAGCGCCAAAAGCGACGATTAAATTTGTCACGACGGCAAGCACGAATTCCTCAGACGGCGCGTCGGCGTCAGCGATCTACATCATCAACAACAATGTCGCAAAGATCATGAGCTTCAGCTATGGCAATTGCGAGCTGAAGTATGGCACCGCCGGCAATGCCTTCAACAATTCGCTTTGGCAGCAGGCCGCGGCGCAGGGCATTACGGCGTTTGTGGCTTCAGGCGATCAGGGCTCGGCGGCCTGTGACGGCGGTGGCACACCTCCGTACGGAGCCGGCAGCGGGCTGCAGGTAAGCGGTTCTTCCTCCACGCCTTATAACGTCGCCGTGGGCGGTACGGACTTCAACTGGGCAAACCTGACCGCGACCAAGACCTACTGGAACAGCACCAACGCCACCAATGGCTCGTCGGCCCTCAGCTACATTCCCGAGGTTCCATGGAATGGAACGTGCGCCAGCACCTCGGTTAACCTCCTGTATGGATTCACGGCGGCTGGCTATGACACCGAGCAGGCCTGCAACTATGACTTCGCCAACAATTTTGACACCAACTTTCTGAGCGTGACCGGGGGCACGGGCGGAGTGAGCCGCTGCACGTCTCCGACCGGCACCACGGCTGCAACCTGCGCTGGCGGCTACGCCAAACCCTCCTGGCAGGTAGGCACGGGCGTTCCCGCAGACGGCAAGCGCGATGTGCCAGACGTCTCTCTCTTCGCCGCCGGTGGTGAGTTGCATGACGCCTACGTCATCTGTGATTCTCAAACCAATCCCTGCACTTATACGAGCTCGTCAACGGCGCTTACCCAGGCGGTGGGGGGCACGTCGGTAGCCTCACCCGCCATGGCCGGCATCATGGCGCTGATCAACCAGAAGATGGGCTCAGCCCAGGGCAATGCAAACGCCGGATTCTATGCCCTGGCGGCGAAGGATACCCGCTCCGCCTGCAACACGGTCACCGTTGGCTCAGGCAACACCTGCAACTTCTACGATGTGACGACTGACAACAACGCGGTACCGTGTGTACCGGGGACGCAAAACTGCAGCGTCATCCACACCGGGGACGCGGTTGGAATCTTGAGTGGCTACTCATCCACCACGGGTTACGATCTGGCTACGGGTCTCGGCTCAGTAAACGCCAACAACCTGGTGAACAATTGGGCGAGCGTTATTCCGACCCCGGCTATCACCTTCTCACCGACCAGCCTTTCGTTCCCCTCCACACTGGCCGGAGCTACATCAGCCCCGCTCACCGTCACCATCAAGAACACCGGCACGGGGGTCATGACCCTGACCTCTGAAACACTGACCGGCGCGAACGCCTCTGCCTACCTGATCTCGGCGAATACCTGCGGGGCCTCCCTCGCGATCAACGCAACCTGCGTCGTCTCGATTGAGTTCAAACCAGCGTCCTCCGGCTCACTCACCGCTTCGCTCTCAGTGGCCGACAATGCAACCGGCTCTCCACAGGCAGTTGCGCTCTCGGGGACTGGAGCCTCTTCTACCACGTTTACCGTGTCGCTCTCGCCCGCTAAACTCACTTTCGCCTCCACAGCACTGGGTGTGACAACGGCGGCACAGTTGGTGACCATCAAAAATACGGGAACGGGCACGGTAAGTCTCACCTCAGAGACCATCACCGGCGCCAACGCTACATCCTTCCTGAAGTCGGCAACGACCTGTGGAGCGACGCTGGCTGTGGCAGCAAGCTGCACCGTCTCGGTGGAGTTCAAGCCGACAGTCGCTGGCGCACTCACCGGCAGCCTCTCAGTTGCCGATAACGCAGCTGGAACACCTCAATCCGTAACTCTTACTGGTACCGGTGTCACTGGCACAACTCCAACCGTGACGGTAACACCCACCACAATTGCTTTCCCGCCTGAGGTACTTGGCACCACAAGCGACGCCCAGATCGTAACCGTCAAAAACACCGGTTCGGTCGCCGTGACCATCAGCTCCATCGCGCTTGGTGGAAACAACCCCACGGCCTTTCTGGAGATCGGCGGCTGCGGAACGACGCTGGCGGCGGGAGCCTCCTGCTCGCTCTATATCGCCTTTCAGCCAGCAACGGCTGTGGCGCTCAGCGCAACCCTGAGCATCACCGACAATGCCACCGGCTCTCCGCAAAAGGTGACTCTGACGGGAACGGGAACCACTGCCCCGGTGGTCAAACTCAGTGCAACTGCACTCGCCTTTGGAACGGTGAAGACTGGAACGACTTCAGCGGCGAAGGTGGTGACGGTCACGAACACTGGCACGGCGGTTCTCAATATTCTGGGGATCGACCTGGTCGGCACCAGCCCCTCTTCTTTCGAGGAGCTCAATTCATGCGCTGCAACCCTGGCGCCGAGCGCGAGCTGCTCGGTCTATGTTGCGTTCCATCCCAAGGCAGTCGGCGCGGTCACGGCGACGCTCAGCTTCATCGATGAGGGAAGCACCACAACCCAAACCGTCGCACTCAGCGGCACCGGCAACTAGCTGCCGCAAAACCACGAGCCAGTCAGAACTCCTCTATGCGGGAGTCTGACTGGCTCTTTTATTGCCTTTCAGAATTTCTATGGCAGCAGTTCGATTGCAATCTTCTTTTGCGCGGCATCCAGTTGCGTGATGCGGAACTTGCGCACCTGGCCTGCTTCCGCGCCAGCGCTCTGCTGCCTGGCCGCGCTTCCGCTGCCTGCTGCTGCGCCAGTCTTCCATTTCGTCTTGAGCATCGCGCTGAAAGCCGACAAATCAACCTTCGCTGGCTCGGGAACGACCGGCGCAGCCATAGCCTCGACCGCAACCGGCAGAGTGCATGTACATTGAATGCCTTCGCCGAGCTCCACCCTGGCTACATTGCTTTCCACTGAAACAACTCGTCCGGTCACCGTGTCGCCAACCGCGTGTTCCGCAAGAAATTCATCGAGGCTGGTCGGAATCAGTTGCTTGATGCTCAGGCGAAGCTGCCGCTTTTCCTTGTCAATTTCAAGCACCATCGCCTTCACCACTTCGCCGAGGCGCAGCGCGTCTGAAGGATGATTCAAGCGCCTGTCAGCCACAATTTCGCTGATGTGCACCATGCCCTCAACCCCCTGCGCTGCCTGAATGAACGCGCCAAACTTGGTCATACTGGCCACCGGGCCCTCGACAATCGAGCCTGGTGTGAGCCGCGCCCCTGCCTCCACCCAGGGGTCGCCCAGCGCCTGCTTCAAGCCCAGCGAAATGCGTTTTTCAGGCAGGTTGATGGCGAGAATGACCGCCTCAATCGAATCGCCCATCTGCACCACTTCAGTCGCCTTGAGAATGCGCCTGGACCACGACATCTCTGAGAGATGTACCAGCCCGTCAACGCCCGGCTCGAGCTCGACAAATGCGCCAAACTCGGCGATGCGCGAAACCGTCCCGCGCACCCGGTCGCCTACCGCGTACCTGGCCGCGACAGCATCCCACGGATGCGGTTGCAACTGCTTCAGCCCCAGCGAGATGCGGCGGCCATCGGGATCAATTTTGAGCACTTTCAGTTCAAGCTGCTGGCCGACCGTCAACACATCTGAAGCTTTGCTGACGCGGCTCCAGGAGATATCGCTGATGTGCAGCAGGCCGTCCACGCCGCCCAGGTCGACAAACGCACCATAGTCGGTCAGGCTGCGAACCGTGCCGTCAACCAGTGCGCCCTCGGCCACCTCAGCATAGCGACGAGCCTTTGATTCGAGCGCCTCTTCTTCGGTAACGATGCGCCGGTCAACGACCACATCTTCATCGGCCACGTCGAGTTTTGTGATGCGGCAGCGAATTTCCTGCCCGACCATCTTCTCCAGCTCCGCCGCATCGCGTGTGCCGCTCCGCGAAGCAGGCAGGAAAGCGCGCACACCCACGTCCACATGCAGGCCGCCCTTGACTACCGCCGAAACGGTGCCGACGATCGTCGATTTATTCTCAAAAGCCCGCTCGAGGCTGCTCCAGTCCTTGGGCTGCGCCGTCTTGAAGAGGCTCAGTTCGTAATAGCCATCAAGGTCGCGCCCCTTCACAGAGACCTGCAGCGAATCCCCTGCTTTCACTGTCTGCGCCTTGGCAGTAAACGCAGCAACTGGCAGGATGCCCTCGGACTTGAAGCCAATATCAACAAACACGGATTCGTCCGTCACGTTGATGACCGTGCCCCGAATCTGGCTTCCAACCTGGCCCGCGCGCCGATTATGCGTCCGCTGAAACTCTGAAAAGATATCCGCAAAAGATTCTTCCGGCTCGGCAACTGCTTCCGCGACGGGCGCGACTACAGGTTCGACTACGGGCGCGACGGCGGCAACCGGGGCAGGCGCGTCGGCCGCCACGCTCAGAATTGCTGCCGGTTCCTGCGCCGCTTCCGCAACGACTTCAGGCACTAGTTCGGGCACGACTTCAGGCACTAGTTCAGGCGCTACTTCGTGCTCAAGTGCGACCGGCGCATCCGCCTCAGGCAAAGGCGGCGGCTCAGCAGCCGTCTCGATGGGCGCAGCTTCGGCGGCAGCTTCGGCAGCAGCTTCGGCAGCTGGGGTGGCTGCAGGCTCGCTCGCTGCAGCGGCTTCTGCCTGTTGAACTTCGGCCTCGTCTACGATTGCTTCGGACTCGGCAATCGTTTCGTTGGGCTCGACAGAACCGGGGGCAAGGGGCAATTCCGCCTCTGGAATCGTTGTTACGGTGGTTTCAGAAAGGTGTTCAGACATGGAAGGAGACGGCCTCATCAGCAGCGGATTTCCGCGCAAAGATCGATTTCAACGGTTCAAATCATCATCGCACAACGCTGGTCATCGCTCTTTTCTACCCTGCCTTCAGACTTCATTCTCCGCAGTTTCCATCCCTTTCGCCCGTCTCTGCCGCCGCTTTCCCAACGCATACGTCACCACGCCTGCACCTACCAACAGCACTGTCATCCCAACAGTTTTGAAGATGGCCAACGGCTTGTTGGGCTCGTCACTCTCCGGCACAATCGACAGGCCAATGGTCACGATCGTGCTGAACAAGCCAATCGAGGCCAGTGCAATTGCCATGCGTTTGCCGCCCGGCAGCCGCATGACTTCAGGCCCCGCCGGCTCGCTCTGCAAGCGAATCGTTGCCAGGAACAGAAAAACATACGGGATGAAATAAGTGATGACGCTCATCGCCACCAGCACGTCGTACGCGCCTTTTACCGTCGTCGCCACCTGGCTCAAAACTGCAAAAATCATCCCCGCGAGCCCATAGCTGAAAACCGCAACATAGGGCGTCTTCCACCTCGGGTGAATGCGTCCAAACACGGCTGGCAGATAGTGGTCTATCCCGGCCACAAAGGGCAGCCTCGAAGTGGACGAAAGATAGGCCCCCGCCCCACCCAGGCCGGCCACAGCGACCGTCAAAGCGATCAACGGCACCATCCATCCCACGCCCAGCGTCCGGCACATCTGCGCCATGGCCGTCATGAAGCCGCCCAGCCCGCTGATCTGATCGCTCGGCAGGGCCACCAGCAGCGCAACCGTCCCGAGAATGTAGCCAAGCGTTACCATCACCCCGGCAAAGACCAGGGCGCGCGGCACGGTCCGACGGGGGTTCCTGATTTCGCCGCCCATAAAGGATGCGCACTCCACCCCGGCAAAGGCATAAAAGATGGTTGACCAAAAGATAGCGTTTTTCAGGCTCAGATGCGGCTGCATCGATGCAAAAGTGAAATGCGTAGCACTTCCCTGACGATGCCAAAAGAGAAGCCCCAGCACCAACAGCACCACCACCGGCACGGAAGCGCCAATTGCCCCTGCGTTGTTAATCCACTTGCCCTGCTTCACGCCGACCATGTTTGAGAGCGTGATCGCGGCCAGCGCAATCACGGTAAACCCCAGAAAATAGCTAGTCTCGTCGGCTAGCACCTTGCCGCGGTCGCCCGCTGCAAAAAGCGCGCTGCCCGCCGCAAAGTAGAGAATCGCCGAGAAATACGGCAAGTTGCTCATCCAATACGTCCAGGCCGCAATGAATCCGGAAAAATCGCCAAACGCTCGCTGCGCCCACACATAAAGCCCGCCCTCGTCGGGATAGCGCGAAGAAAGCTCCAGTACCGAAGCAGCCAGCGGTAGAAAGAATCCGAACAGCGCCAGCGCCCAGACCGCGATAGAACTCGGGCCAGAGGCCGCCGCCGTAGCGATCCATCGCACACTCAGGCTGCTCACGATATAGAAAAGCGCCAGGTCCTTGAACCCCAGTTCGCGCTTCAGCTTTGCAATTTCTGTGGATGCTTCTGTCGAGGATGCCTCTGCCAATCGTGCCGCCTTTCCTCTCTCCGAATTGAACCCCCGTTTACTTCCTGTCTGCAAGAACTGCCATCGCCGCATTGCGTCCGTTCACCGCAATCACGCTGCCGCCAGGATGTGTGCAGGCGCCGCACATATACAGCCCCGCCATCGGAGTTCGCGCGCTGAGCCGCTTGCTCCACATGAACTCCGGCAAAATCTCACCCTGAAAGATGTGCCCGCCGGTCAGCCCCACCTTCTCTTCGATATCCGGCGGGCCCAGCACCTGCGCCTCCGCCACCGCCCCGGGTAGATTGCTGCAGTAGCGGCCAATGGAGCTGATCGCCAGATCCCGCGCCGCCTGGCGGTGGTCGTCCCACGAGCCCTCTGCGAATTTGTAAGGGACATATTGCGCAAAGACGCTCATCGTGTGCATCCCCTCCGGCACCACACTACGGTCATGCACACTCTGGAAATACAGCTCGCACCATAGCTTCTGCGGCAGTTGGCCAGCCCTGGCTGCGGCAAATCCCTGCTTCCACTCGTTGGCGGTCAGCGGGGCATTGATCTGGCCATAGTGGTGCGGCTCGTTGGTCCCTGGCCGCGCAACAAAGTTGGGCAACTCCCTGAGCAGAACGTTCAACTTCACCGTGCAGCCCTCAATTGGCATCGCTGCCACCTGGGCCTGCCACCCAGCCTCGGCCTGCACGCCCAGCAACCGCAGCGTCACGCGCGGGTCAGCATTTGAAACCACCACCGGGGCAAAGATCCTCTCGCCACCGGCCAGCACCACGCCTTCGCCGGGCAGTATCTGCGCCACCGGCACCCCCGCCGCCACCACGGCGCCCGCCTCGCGAGCTGCATCGCACAGGTAGAAGCTCACCATGCCCATCCCGCCCTTGACGTAGCCCCACATCCCCGGCATTCCGCCCAGCCGCCCCGAAGAGTGGTGAAAACGCACCGAAGCCGTCCCTTTGTCGAACGGGCTGGCATTGGTCCCAATCACGCCCTGGCCCAGGTAGGCGGCCTGCAACTGTTCGTCGCGCAGGTAGTGCTCCACGAACTCCGCCATCGACCAGTCAAACAGCACTGCCCGCGCCTCGGCATCGTTGCCCAGCCGCTCTTCAATCTGCTCCCGCGTCGGCGCGTCGCCCAGCCACGTATCGCCTGCGCCGGGAGGGCGCAGCGCATCCCGCAGCCGCCGGATCACGTCGCCCATGGCCCGAAATCCAGGCAGATCCCCCGGCGCAAAGGCGGCAACCTCCGCCTCGCAGCGCGCATCGTCATCCCATAGTTGAATGCTGCGCCCATCGAGAAACGGCACAAACAGCCCATTCGCTGCGGGAGTCCACTCAAATCCTCGTGCCGGCAAGCCCAGTTCCTCAATCACCAGCGGATGCAGCAGCCCCGCCAGATACGCGCAGGGCGACATCTTCACGCCCGGAAACGGCTCTTCCACCGTGCACGCCCCGCCAATTCGCTCTCGCGCCTCAAGCACCAGCACCCGCTGGCCGCCGCGGGCGAGATAAGCCGCACAGGCCAGCCCGTTGTGCCCCGCGCCCACCACGATTGCATCCCACCGCCGCGCCGCCAACTCCGCAATGGGAGCGGGCAAACCAAGCAGCCCCAGACTCGCTGCCGCCCTAGAAAACTCAGGTATCTCGTTCACAATGGAATTGACTATACGGACTACGCAGCGATTGGTCTACGTGTTTTTGGCATCTACCGCACCAACATCGATTTATCCCATCGGTGGTGAGAACTACTATCATGTCAAAAGAGGGGAACTCCTTGACCGACCAACAGCGATGTGCATGGGCAGAGAGCGATCCGCTGCTGCGCATCTATCACGACCAGGAGTGGGGCAGACCGGTGCGCGACAGCCGCGCCCTCTGGGAGACGCTGATGCTGGAGGGCTTCCAGGCCGGCCTCTCCTGGCTCATCGTCCTGCGCAAGCGCGAGGCTTTTCGCGCCGCATTCGCTCAATTTGACCCGGAGGCTGTCGCCCGGTTCACTGAAGCTGACGTCCTCCGCTGCATGGCCGATCCAGGCATTGTTCGCGCGCGCGCCAAGATCGTAGCCGCCATCGGCGGAGCACGCGCCTACCTGGCCCTGCGCGACGCGGGCGTGGATTTTTCTGACTATGCCTGGTCCTTTACCGGTGGCCAGCCCATTCTCAACACCACCGGCATCGTACCGGCAAAGACTGACCTCTCCGAAAACCTCTCCATCGCGCTCAAGCAGCGGGGATTCAAGTTTGTCGGTCCGACAATCGTCTACGCGTGGATGCAGGCCGTTGGCCTCGTAGACGACCATCTCGATGGTTGCTTGCTGCACGCCAACCGAAGGCAGAGCTAGGAAATCGATGATTTGCCCGAAGCTGGAACCGACAAAATCTCGTTTTGCCGCGCTGCTCCTTGCAGTGCTGTTCCTGGCAGTGCTGCTCCTGTGGGCGGCCCCGTACGCCAGCAGCCAGGCCAATGAAGGGGAATTGCAGCTCTACGTCACCGATCCGGCGGGATTGCCTGCAAAAGTCTCGGTCAGCATCGTCTGCCAGGCCAACCAGTTCGCCGCCACCCTCGCGACCACGGCTCAGGGTCGCCTCATCGCCCAGCGCCTGCCCTTTGGCACCTACCTTGTCGAGATCAAGCAGCAGGGCTTTGCCGAAATCTCCCAGTCCATCGCAATTCGCTCCGCCATTCCCGTGGCGCAGACAATCCTGCTCAAACTGGCCTCCGTCCACGAATCCGTCATCGTCGATCGAACCGCCACCCTGCTCGATACCGAACAAGCTGGTTCCGTCGATCAGATCGGTGCGGAACAGATTCAAAACCGCCCCGACTCGCTTCCTGGCCGCTCTCTGCAAGACCTCGTCAATGCTCAGCCCGGCTGGCTCTACGAGGGCAACGCCGTGCTCCACCCCCGTGGCTCGGAATATCAAACGCAGTTCGTCATTGACGGCATTCCCCTCACCGACAATCGCTCCCCCAGCCTCGGACCCGAAATTGAAGCCGACGACGTCCAGTCAATGAGTGTGTATACAGCGGGTATTCCAGCCGAGTACGGCCGCAAGATGGGTGGCGTCATCGAGGTCAACACCCTGCAGAATCAGCAGCCGGGATTCCACGGTCAGGCCGTATTCTCCGGTGGCAGCTTTGCGACCGCCGCTACCTCGGCCCAGGGCCAGTTTGTCTGGGGCAAAAACACCCTCGGCGCAAGCGGCAGCGGCAGCCGCACCAGCCACTATCTCAACCCCGTCGTGCCGCAAAACTACACCAACGCCGGCACCCAGGCCGACTTCGCCGCCCACTATGCGCGCGATTTCACCGCCGCCGATCAACTAGGGATCAGCCTCCGTCATGAACTGGCCCGCTACGACATTCCGAATGAAATGCTGCAGCAGGCTGCCGCGCAGCG
This sequence comes from Acidobacteriota bacterium, assembly GCA_025359885.1. Taxonomy (GTDB): domain Bacteria; phylum Acidobacteriota; class Terriglobia; order Terriglobales; family Acidobacteriaceae; genus Acidicapsa. The sequence continues at coordinate 17,128 of JANYDG010000034.1, read as the reverse complement.
CCAGACCTCAGACAATTTTGAAACCATGGGCATCGCCTCTTACCAGCACACCCACTCCGCCCATGCGGCCACTGACCTGCGCGCCATGGGCCGCGACAACAGCAACGATTTCAACTCCAATCCGCATTCAACGCCCATCGAGGTTTTCCAGCACAACTCGATTCGTGAGGGCTACTTCAAGGCGGCGTTCACCTTCAGTCATGGCATTCACGAGTGGAAGACGGGCGCGGAATCCGACAACACCTGGCTCCACGAAAATCTGCACTACCAGATCACCGACCCCACACAGTTTGACCCCGGCACAGCCCCCTCGTTTGCGTTCACCGGCCAGCGCCCCGACCTCGAGCAATCCGTCTATCTCCAGGACCTGATTCACTCCAAACTCTGGACCGCTAATCTCGGCCTGCGCTGGGACCACTACCAACTGCTCCGCAATCGGCAGGCCCTTGAGCCGCGCCTTGCCGTCTCGCGCTACTTCCCTGTTGCAAATCTCGTTGCCCACTTCGCCTACGATCGCGTCTTTCAGACACCATCGTTTGAAAACATCCTGCTCTCCAGCTCCACCGAAGTCGCCTCGATCAGCCCGTCCAACTTCCTTCGACTGCCCGTCGTGCCCTCGCACGGCGACTACTACGAAGCCGGATTCACCGAGGTCTTTGCCAGCCACCTCCGCCTCGGCATGAATTACTTTCGCCGCAATCTGCACGACTTTGCCGATGACAACCAGCTCGCCAATACCACCATCAGCTTCCCCATCTCCCTGCGCAAAGCCATCATTTACGGCGCTGAAGGCACACTCCAGCTTCCAGACTGGCGTCACGTCTCCGGCTTTGCGAGTTATTCCTACTCGCTTGGCAATGCCTGGTACCCGGTCACCGGAGGGCTCTTCCTGGGCTCGAACGCGACCACCGTCCCCAGCCAACTGACCGGCCACTTCCCTGTTTCGCAGGATCAGCGCCATACCCTGCGCACCCGCCTGCGCTACCAGGCCTTCCCCCGCCTCTGGGTTGCCGGTGGCCTGCAGTTTGACTCAGGCCTGCCGTTCCAGTTCGAGGGCGACCAGGCAACCGCACTCGCCGAGTACGGTCAGGCAATACTCGATCGCATCAACTTTGACCGTGGCCGCATCAAGCCCACCACGCTCATCAGCGCCTCGGCTGGCTCTGAGATCTACAAATCAGACCACCTCAAGATGACGCTCCAGGTCGATGGCCAGAACCTGAACAATGTCCTCAACGTCATCGATTTTGGCGGCCTGTTCTCTGGCAACGCCATTGGGCCGTCGCGCAGCTTTTCAATGCGCCTGGTCACCAGCTTCTAAAAGTATTTTCTAAGGTTGCTGCAGTTTCGCCTTTGCCGCCCCGTGAGGCCAGCTGAAGCGCCGCCCAATGATTCCCTTCACCAGCAAGTGGTCGGTGGCGCTGGTAGCACCCAGCCCCACGCCAAAGTTCACTTCCCATTCCGGCGCGAGGTTCAAGTCAGTCACGACGAAAAACTGCTGCTGCTGGTCGCGCAGCGCGTCAAACCCCGCCAGATCCCCATACGACCCGTAGTACTCCACCCCGATATTCACCTTTTTTGTGAAGTCGTAGCCGGCCTTGACGTTCGGCGAAAACGTCACACCCTGCCGGATGCCCGGCCCATGCCACGACCGGTCAAACGCCGGATTGAATGCCAGATACCAGCGACCAACCTGCTTATCGACAATCGGGCGAAACTCCCACGTCCATGTATCCGGCGAAAATCGCGCCCGCTGATAGCCAAACTCATTCGACAAGCTCAGCCCTACCGGCAGGTGCCAGCTCTCTGGCGCGCGCACCCGCGGACGTATATGATCGCCCACCCACTGAAAGCCCTCGCGCGGATCAGTGCTGGTAAATACATAAAACCCCACCTCCGCCCAATCTCCCCAGCCCTGCGTAATCTCAAGCGTTTCGTGCTCGGCGTGGTCAGTCGGGAATGTACCATCCGCCGCATACCGCGAACCCGGCGCCGCCTTCGTTCCATGGATCGTGAAGTTGCTGTGCAGCTCGACCATGGTCGATCGAGGTGCCACCGTATCCGCGCCATACACCTGGATCTCGTAGCTGCCTTGCGCCCTTGCCGAGATCCCGGCCAGCGCGAAAAACAAGATCAAAAGCGGCAGGGTCCGGCAACGTTCAGCCCTCCAAAACTCCATCATCGGCCGCGCCAGGCGTCGCCGCAGAATCTCACTCAATATCCCCTCCAGCACCACCCTGCACAGCGCCATTGCGAGCGCCAACGACAACGGAGTCGCACAACTCCCGACAGCTCGCCCAACCTTCATATTACGTGCGAGGCAACGGCGAAGGAAGACCGCCTCCGCCTCAGCCTCATGTCAGTTTTGATCTCCCACTCAAAGCTACTTCGCGTCCGCAATGTGCCCCACCAGCGTCAGGTCAACCTCGACTTCTTTTGCCACCTTCAAGATGAAGATGCTTGGGTCCTTGAGGCCCCACTTCACATACGGAACCGTAAAGTGCGTCTTCGCCGTGCAGTTGCTTCCCTCGATGTGCACCTGCATCGGAACCGTCATATCATGCGGCGCTCCATGCAGCGTAAACACTCCCGTCACCTGAATCGTTGAATCTCCGCTGGCGGCAATGGTTCCCTGGTAGCTTTTGGGACTGAACGAAACATCGGCAAAGTGCGCAACATCCAGAACATCGTTGTGCATCTTCTTGTCCCGGCCATCATTGCCGGTGTTCCCGCTGGCAGCTGAAACAACCACCGACCCACTCATCGTCGGCGCAGACATTTCAAAGTTGATTGACCCGCTCTGCACATGAAATGTGCCCTCCGTTTCATGCGCACTGCCAGCCAGCTTGAAGGCTACCTTACTGGCATCGCTATCCACCGTCAGTGTGCGATTTTGAGCAATGGCATTGGTTAAAAGTGAAAGCGACAGGGCGAACAGCAGTGCAGGCATCTTCATCTTCATTGAGATTCTCCAGTGGAACGGTTGGGCTGAGTGGGTGGGTAGTGACGTTGTTGCATCAGCCAGCGGCTGAGCGCAGAGATGTCGCGGTCTGACATGTACTCATGGCCCGGCATATCAGTTTCTGCGATGCCAAATTTGATGATGTGGGCAAACTGGTTAACCTGCTCTTCGCTTGAAGACGCAGGGTTGACGTGCATCAAGGTTTCCTTTGCGAGATCAGGAGGAACTCTCCTGAAGCTACCCGCCCAACGCTGGCGAGTGCTTCCATTCGCCTCATGACAGGTCACGCAGTTGTCTTGAAAGAGCTGGTGCCCCTGCGAAGAATCATCCCCCTCCTGAGCGCCGCCTATGGCTCCGGCTCTCTCGGCTGGGTTCAGGTGCCATGCTTCTTCCTCGCGCGCGTGAGCTGCGTGAGATGTCTGATCGTTTGCATGCAGGTTCTGCACATAAGCTACGAGATCATCGCCGCGCCGGTCTTGAAAGAGTGAAGAATACGAGGGCATGAACGAGGCATGGCTCACCTCTGCCGGATTCTCAAAATGAGCCCGCAGCCACAGCGCCGACCGTCGGCTACCCACTTCAGACAGGTCAGGCCCCTGGCGCCGGTTCCCGATAAGCGGCGGCGCACCGCGACGGACTTCTGCGACGGTCTGTACCGGGCCCCACATCAGCTCATCCCGCGTATGCGGCCGCACATACTGCGAGTGGCAATGGATGCAGCCCTCATGCACATAGACCGCGCGGCCCCGCTCCACCGCTGAGTCAGAGGCCTGCACCACGCGCCTAGAATCAAGCAGCTTATCCACACCAAACGACAGCAACAGAATCGCGATCGTTACGGCAATCTCCAACCGTCGTCGGCTTATGAATGCAAGACTTCCCGGCACTACAAACAGCAGCCCTGCCGCGACCACAAACGCAGGTGGCACCACGCCGAGATGCTGCCCCATGCCAATGCCAAGCGCTGAACCAGCCCAGCCCGCCACCGCGTAAATCCATCCCGCCTGCCGCCCCCGCTGCTCGACGGAACCAGGCGCAAGCAGTGAAGGATACGCCACCAGCGCCACTGAATAAAGCGATACGCCCATTGGATAGAAAACTGAAGCAAGCACCACCCCGTCCACACGCAGCAGCAACAAACAAGCCGCCGCCAACGCAATGTAAGCAAGCGGCAAAACCCACGCCAGGCCGCGCCTGCGCAACAGCCATGCGCTCCCCAGCGCAGCCGTTAAGTGAAGCGAAGCATTCACCCAGAGATGGGCCGTGCCCTGCCACGTACCCGCCTTGAGCGACGGTGAATTCTGAATAATGAAGAACGCCGCCGAATCAAGCCAAACCAGCGCCGTAAAGCAGATGAGTACGCGCCAGAATGACCAGGATGACGTAACCCGCGCTGTTGGAACCTCCTCCACCCATTGCCGACCCGCGACTTCCCGCGTGCACAGCAATCCCGCCAAGCACAGGCCACCTGCCACCATTGCCTGCACACCCGCGGCCGATGCAAAAAAGACAGGCACGTTGCAGATCAGGTATCCAAGCCCTGTGCCCATGCCCACTTTCAAGAGCAGGTCGCCCTCGCCCAGCCACAGGCGCAGATGCGTCACCAGCGTCACCGTCAGCAGGCCCAGCGAGCACCCAATCAGCAAGGCCACCGCCATGCTGGTGAACAACGTCAGCGGCAGCAGCGAAAGAAAGGCCGCCCCCGCACACCCCAGAAGCGCAATCCGCAGCCTCAATCCGGGCGCAGGAATTCCACTCCATCTGGGCGCAGCAAGGCTCATCAGAATTCCGCCGACAGCCATCGCCGCCATCACCGGCTTGAGATGCGTTTCCTCAATTCCAAGCGCGCCCAGCCTCTTCAGAAAAGCAAACTGCGCAAAGATCAAAAAGTAGACATAAGTGATGGCGATGAGGCCGACGCCCCGGCCGCCTGACCATCGTGCGAGAGGCTTACTCTTCGGCAAGGGCGAGCCATCCTCTCCACAATCCAATGGCCTGCACCAGGGCAATCGCACCATCGGTTGCTGCCACAGTCGCCCAACCCATCTCCAGTGTGCCCCTGGCCAGGCTCACCAGAATGAAGGCTGCAACCAGGCCGCGCGTGATCGCCGTCAGTAGCCAGACCACTTCAAGCTTTTCGCGAAACAACGCACCCAGCACCAGCATCGCGCCGTAGAGACAAGCGAGACCCACAGCAAGCACAAAGGCTCCGATATAGGAGAGAAAGGTCAGCGACTCCCCCGCAACATGCACGCCCATCAAGCGCAGCGTAAATACCGGAGCAATGAGCAGCAAGAGGCCCGTTGAAGCGTCAGACATGCCGGTAAGCAATTGATAGCCAATCAAGATGCGACGCTTCATCCAACTACCTCCCGGGCCGTACTCTGGCCCGTGCCCTGCGCCGCCTGCTTGTTTGCGCGCAGCAGCCGCGTTGCGTCCTTGAGCCACTCGACCGATGCGGCCAGAATCACCACCCCCAGCAGCAGTCGAGTTGTGTAGATCACATTTCGCACCAGCCCCGGCACCAGCGAAAACGCAGCATCATTGCCCTCGCGCCAGCCCGCGTACAGCATCACCAGCACGTAGGCAAACACGCTCGCGTTCCACGCATAAAACGATAGCCGCTGGTTGAATATCCAGCCATCCTCACCCAGCAACTGCACCAGCACAAAAATCAACAGGCTCGACACAAATCCCGCCATCGCCAGCAGGGAATGCGCCACCAGGCCATCGGTGAATTTGAAATGATCGAGCACCCCGGGAAGAAACAAACACCAGCCCGTCGGCACCAGAATGCACCACCAGCAAAGGAACGCGACCCGCCAGCGGCGCGTATTTTCATGCCACACAAACGTGCTGTAATACGCTGGCGTCAGCGGCAGCCACACCAGCAGGCTACCCAGGCTGATGTACTGCGTTGGCCGGTGATGGCTGATGTCGCCGCGACCAAGCGCCATGCAAAGCAGCGCCTCCGCCACAAACACGCCCCATGCCAGTGCCCCCGTCCGCATACTGCCATTTTTTGACTTTGTCAGCCCATACGGCAGCAACAGCAGCACAGCAATAATCACCAGCACGGACTCAAGCTGGCTGGCCCCCGTCGGGCCGCCCGTATCCGGGTTGATCGGCGGATACAGCGCCGGGTTCGAGGCCACATAAAGCAGCAGCGGAATAAGCAACAGCAAGGCCAGCCCGGCAATTTTTGTGATGCGTGCAGGCCATGTTGCGAAGTGCTGCGACCTCCATCCCCGCACCGTAGCCATCCCCAGCACAGCCCACAAAAACAAGAGCGCCAGCGGAAAAAGCACGCGCGCATACCCGGTCCAATCCAGAAAAAGCTTGCCGCTCGCGTGCCCGGTCAGCCACGAAATCGACCCCACTGCCAGCGCCGCCGACCAAACCCACAGCGCCGGCCTCGACCACCGAGCGGCTGCGCCCCGGTCGGCCCCATACGCTTTGAAGAGGAACGCAACCAGCGGCAGACTGCACCAGCCATAGAGCTGCAGGTTCATATGCACCGGCATCCAGCGACCATAGGTCCACTCGCCCAGCCAACCATTCACGGCAGGAAAGATGAGCATCAGCGCCAGCAGCACACCAACTGCATTGGCAAACACCAGCCACGCCAGGCTATGCCATGCTGCGTATGCCACCACCCGGTGCAAATCCTGCGGCGGTACACTCTCCCCTTCCTGAATGAAGAGGACCTCAGTCAGCACTTGACTCATCGATCCTCCATCCTCCCATCCCTCATCTCAACCAGGCGGTCGCAGCGCTCTGCAATCGCCCGGTCATGCGTCGCCATCACCAGCGTCAGCCCCTCGCTCGCAACCATCTTCAGCAGCAGTTCAAACACCACGCCACTCGTGCTGGCATCCAGTGAGCCGGTCGGCTCATCGGCAATCAATATCTTTGGCCTGTTCATCAGGGCGCGGCAAATCGCAGTGCGCTGCCGTTCCCCGCCCGAGAGCTTTTGAATGCGATGGTCAAGTCGGTGGCTCAGCCCGGTGAGCGATGCCAGCTCCTGAAGCCGCGCCCTGGCACTCCGCCGGTCAGTGCCTGCGGCTACGGTCGGAATCAGGCAGTTCTCCTCCAGCGTCAAATCCGCAATCAGGTTGTGCAGTTGAAAGACAACTCCAATTTCGTGGCGCAGCAGCAGGTGCCGCTTGCGCATGCCTTTCAGCTCAATTGAATTGACAGTCACGCGCCCCCGGTCCGGCTCATCCAGGCCCCCCAGCAGGTGCAGCAGCGTACTCTTGCCGCAGCCCGAGGCACCACACAGCGCCACCGTCTGCCCCTGCACCGCCTCAAAGCTCACGCCCTTGAGCACCTGAATCGCGCCCTCGTCATAGCTCTTCCACACGTCTACTGCGCTCAACACCACCGCGCGCAACACCACCGCATCCGCATTGCTCTTCCCATTCGAAACAAGTCTCATTCGAAGCGAAGCGCCTCCACCGCACGAATACGCATCGCATAGATGGCCGGATAGAGCGCCCCGGCAACGCCCGTCAGCAGAGCCAGCAGCACCACGATCAGCACCACGACCGGCTGCACCTCCGCATTGATATATCCATGCAGCGCAGGCACCAGCTTCAGCCCAAACAGCGAGCACGCTCCAATCAGCAGCCCCACCGCCGCGCCCAGCACCGAGACCAGTGCCGACTCGCCAAAAATCATTCCGCCAATCTGCACATCAGAGAATCCGTTCACGCGCAGAATCGCTATCTCGCGGATGCGTGTAAACACTGACATGATCATGGTGTTGGCCACGCCCAGGCCACCCAGCAGCAGGCCACATCCACCCACCGCCCACGCCGTCGCCTTCAATATCCTGAACTGCGAATACGTCCGCGTAAACTCCGCATCTTCAAGCGCAATCAAATTCGCATAGCGGGCCTTCACCTGGCTCTTGAACAGAGTGGCATCTTCCTTGTTGCGCAGCTTGATCGTCACCACCGAAGACGTCCCCTCCTTGTGAAAGAAGCTTTGCGCCGCACTCAGGGGCATGAAGACGCCCCCATCTTCAAAGCCATTCGCCGTCTTCAAAATGCCAATCACGTGAAAGCTGCCATGCCCGATCTGCACCGTGCTGCCCAGCGCCGCAGCCATAAACTCCGCCGCTCGCTCCCCCAGCACCACATCGTCAGCATGCTGCGCAAAGTTGTCGCGGTCGCCGCTCACCCATGTCGCCTTGCGAATCCGCGCATCCCCCGCCGTCACCCCAAAGCACGTGATGATCGGATGATCTGCACTCGAAACAATCCCAAACAAGACCGGATCAGCATTGCGGACCATTGGCCACGACGCGATGTCTTTCACCGCCGCTGCCGGCACATTGCTGAAGAAAAGATCCGATACGTTCCGCTCAAAAACAATAATTTCGCTGTCGCTTGAGAGAATCCCCGAAAACATCGCAATCGCACCCTGCAAAATCGTCACCACCGTCAGCATCGCAGCCACGCTAAAGGCAATGCCGGCAATGCTGATGAACGATCGAATGCGATGGCGGCGCAGGTTAGTCAGAATCAGCTTCAGAAAAATCACGGCTGTTCCCACATCGTCGTCGCGCAGGCATTCTGCGTCACGCGCACCAGCTCATCTTCCAGGTCCGTCCGTAGTTTCGCCAGAAAACCCAGCGCGGGCCGCGTCGCGAGCACACACTTCAACGACCGGTCGCCCAGCCGGATAAGATGCGTAAGCCGCTTCACCGCACCCGGAATCCCTACTGCGAACGCCATGTTTGGCCTATCGAGCAGCAGGTCCCGCGCCCCCGTTTTGCCCGTCTCAGCAGCCCCCTGGAATACATCCTTCAAATCGTCCACAATCTGGTAGCTCAGCCCCCAGCACATCGCAACGCGCTCTAAAAGCTGAATCTCCCGCGCATTCGCCCCACCCGCAATCGCCGGCAGCACCAGCGAGAGCCGGATCAGCGAAACCGTCTTCCCACACGCGATCCGCTCCGTCGTCTCGCGGTCATGCGGCAATGTTGCATAGTGCAAATCCAGGCTCTGCCCATACAGCAGCCCTCCCACACCGAGCCGCTGCTCCAGATAATCGAGCGCCCCCGACTGCACCTGCCCCGCGCAGCCAGCAAGCGCCCGCCAGCTCAGGGCATAAGCCCGGTTGATCAGCGCCAGGGCGGTCAGAATCGCGCCCGCCTCTCCATACACCACATGCGCGCAGGGAGCCCCACGCCGCTGTGCAGCATCATCCATACATGGCAGATCGTCAAACAGCAGCGATGCCGTGTGAAAATACTCCAGCGCAATCGCCAACTGCTTTGCGCAGCTATCCGCAACCGCGTAGGCCGTAGCTACCTGAAACACAATCCGCGGACGCACCAAACTCCCCGGAGTATCAAGCACATGCCGCAGTGACTCCTCAAAATGCGGGTCCATCCCTGCCGGCAGTGGCAGACCATGGCGAAACCCCTCCGCAAAGGCATTGATTTCCCGCTTGTCGGCTATGCTCTCGATATCCATTTCTAAGTCCACTACATCCGTATGTTGTGCCACGTTCAATGTTTAAGCCTCATTTACGGGCAATCTGACCCGACCCGCCCGTAACAGGGAAAGGCCGGAGACACCGGCTCGCTCACACCAGCCAGCCCACGCCAAATTGATCGCCTGGAAAATTGCGTGTACCCCGTTAAGACGCGCCTGTACCGCCTTTTGGAAGCACACTCACTCCCTTAATCGGCTCGACGCACGCTTTCATCCCCGTCCGCCCGTCACCGAATCCACATGCCAGCCCGCGTTATACCTCAACGCTTTCGCCAATGGCCAGCGCCCGGAACGCCCCGGGATCAACTCCCTGGGCCGCAAGCTCCTTCTTCAACAACTCGGGTGGCTCATGCCATGGCTCATCCGCCATCCGAAACGTTCCCCAGTGGCAGGCAACCGACATCCGCGAGCCAACATCGCGGTGCACCTTCACAGCTTCCTCAGGGTTCATATGCACGGGCCCCATCAGCCAGCGCGGTTCATAGGCCCCAATCGGAATCATCGAGAGATCAAATCCCCCCAGCCGATCTCCAATTTCCTTGAAAATCGGCGAATATCCCGAATCTCCTACAAAATACAGCGACCGCGCCTCACTCTTCAGCACCCAGCCACACCAGTGCGTCCGGTTCCGGTCCAGCAGCGAACGCGCCGACCCATGCTGCGCCGGAACACTGATCAGCTCCAAATCCTCTGACAACGCATCCGAATCCCACCATTTCAGCTCCCGGTAATTCTTCAGTCCCCGCTTGCGAAACCATGCCCCCAACCCCTGCGGCACCCAGTAGCGAACCTCCTTGCCCAAGGCACGCACCGTCGGCCAGTCCAGATGGTCATAGTGAGAGTGGCTGATCAGCACATCGTGAATCGGCGGCAGGTTCCGAAGCGCCAGTCCCGGCGGTGAAATCCGGCGAAACCGTCCGTACGGCAACGGCTGGCAATTCCCAAAAATTGGGTCGGTCAGAATATTCCGACCCTGGTGTTGAATTAAAAACGTCGAGTGGCCAATCCACGTCAGCCGAAGCTGGTCCACCTCGGGCGAAACCTGCACCTCCGGTTCAAGTGCTGGCACCTTCACCCGCTCCCGCTCCCACCGACGCATCCGCACTGGCGGCCGCGCACCCTCGCGTTCGGCTAGCCTCAGCTTCCAGCGCACAACTCCCATCACAGAATGAGGTGCATGAGAATGCGCGTTACGAAATCGTCTGGAAAATATGCCCGCCACGTCAGCCTCCAACTAAAACCAGTCCAACCCACCAGGCCCGCTCGTGCTTGTCATCCTTACCAAAGCGAAGAACCTGACTCAGCCTAGTGAGCATGGAACACTCAGGTCAAGCCACGGTCACACGATCCTGCGTTCCCGCAGCTGCCTTATCCCACAAGGTTAGATGCACTTCGACGTTGGGAATACCATGCCTTCTCTCAATATCTGCAGCCATCAAATCCGACTAAAATACATAGGAATATTCGAATGGAGTAATATAGAGCCATGCAGGATGCACTCCGCCGTTTCAAAGCCGATATCTTTCAAGCCCTCGCCCATCCCACGCGCATCGCAATTCTGGAATTGCTCCGCGATGGCGACCTCTCAGCCGGAGCCCTCATCGAAAAGCTCGGCATGGAGCAGGCCAACGTTTCCCAGCACCTCGCCGTCCTCCGCGCCAAGCAACTGGTCGCCCATCGCAAGGTCGGCAACCAGGTCTTCTACTCCGTGCGCGACCGCGTTCTGATTGACGTTCTTGATCTTATGCGGATCTATTTTCACGCCCACCTCAAGGAGTCACTTGGCATGCTCGATGAACTGGACAAAACCCAGGAGGCCCTTCGATGAGCCAGGCCACATCCACTTCCCTGCGCCAGTTCCTTCCCCGCTCCGTTGAATGTATGCGCGGCTACACCCTCCGCAAGTTCACTCAGGATCTGGTCGCCGGCCTCACCGTCGGCCTCGTTGCCCTGCCCCTCGCCATGGCCTTTGGCATCGCCTCTGGAGTGACTCCCCAGGCGGGCATCTACACCGCCGTCGTCGCCGGATTTCTCATCTCCGCCCTCGGCGGCTCCCGCACCCAGATCGGAGGGCCCACCGGCGCCTTCGTCGTCATCGTCGCCGGCATTGTCGCTAAATTTGGACTCCCCGGTCTAGCCCTGGTCGGCATGATGGCGGGAGTCCTCTTGCTGGTCATGGGCCTCACCGGCCTCGGCTCAGCCGTCAAATACATTCCCCGTCCCGTCACCATCGGCTTTACCAACGGCATCGCCCTGTTGATCGCCTCGACCCAGATCAAAGACTTCCTCGGCCTCGTCACCCCCGCCGTTCCAAGCGAATTTGTACTCCGCATCAAGCTGCTGCTCCAATACATCGCTACCGTGCATTGGGAGACTCTCGCCGTGGCGGCAGCCTCTCTCGCCACCATCCTTCTATGGCCTCGCCTCACAAAGCGGATTCCAGGGTCCATTATCGCGCTCCTGCTTTCCACCCTCGTCGTCGCCCTCTTTCACCTGCCGGTTGAGACGATCGGCAGCAAGTTCGGCGGCATTCCTCAGGGCTTTCCTCCCTTTGCATTCCCCGATTTCCATGCTGAACACATCCTGCCCCTGCTCCCCTCAGCCTTCACCGTAGCCCTGCTCGCGGCCGTCGAAAGCCTCCTCTCCGCAGTCGTTGCCGATGGCATGAGCAACGACCACCACAACTCCAACCTGGAGCTGGCCGCACAGGGCGTTGCCAATATCGTCTCCCCCCTCTTCGGCGGCATCCCTGCTACGGGCGCCATCGCCCGCACCGCCACCAACATCCGCTCCGGAGCACTCACACCGGTTTCCGGCATGGTCCACGCTGTTACGCTGTTGGCCATTTTGCTCGTCGCTGCCCCGCTGGCCCGCTTTGTACCGCTGGCCACGCTCGCCGCCGTGCTCTTTGTCGTCGCCTACAACATGGGCGAATGGCGCGAAATCGGCACCATCCTCCGCCTCTCAAAGGCGGATATCGCTGTCTGGTTCGCCACCTTTGCCCTCACCGTCATGGCCGACCTCACCGTCGCCGTCGGCGTTGGCATGGCCCTCGCCGCGCTCCTCTACATCTATCGCATCGGCGAAACAACCACCGTCGCCGCCGTCACGCCCGAGTACCTTGAAGATGGTCTGGCACACGTTCTGCAAGACAAGGAAATCCCTGCAAACGTCACCATCCTCCGCATCCACGGCCCGTTCCTCTTTGGAACGACAGAAAAACTCGCCGAAGCTACCAAAGACATGGGCCAACTCGGGGATGTAGTCATTCTGCGCCTGCGCAATATGACCGCCCTCGACGCTACCGGCATCCACGCCCTCGAACAATTCTCTGACCGGCTGCGCAAGGCCGGCAGAACCATGCTGCTCTGCGGAGCCCGCGATCAACCGTCGCGCATCATCGCCGGATCAGACTTCCTCAAGCACATCGGCGAAGAAAACGTCCTGCCCAACGTCCAGGCAGCCCTCGACCGCGCCCATGAACTGATGGGCGACTTCGGCGGAATCGGCCGCGAAATCGCAGCAGAAATGAAATCCCGCGGCCTCTGAAGCATCTTTGACTCGTCACGACGGCGACCGTCCTACTCCAAATCCTCCGGGCGCAACTGCAGCGCGGCCGGCGGAAATGTTGCAGGTTGCGATCCCAGCGAGGTATTCGGCGTGTCACCCATCGTCAATTCCAGAGTGCCCCCACCGGCAATATCCACATGCCGAAACCAGACCCGGTCGAGAGGCTTCCCATTCAGCCGAATGCTCTGCACATACTTGTTTTCATGCGATGCATACTCCGCCACAATCACCAGGTCCTTGCCGTTTTTGAGGTGAATCGTTGCCTTTGAGAAGATAGGGCTGCCCACATCGTAGGTCGGCACCCCCACCGTCGCCGGATAGAAGCCAAGCATCGAAAACACCACAAACGCGCTCAGGCCGCCGCCGTCTTCGTCGCCCGGAATCCCCTGCACCGTGTCTGTAAAGAACGACTCCAGCAGCATGCGAATACGCTTCTGCGTCTTCCACGGCGCGCCCAGCCGGTTGTAAATATAAGGGATAGCCAGGCTCGGTTCATTCCCCATCGAAAACTGCCCCGCCATCGACGTTGAATCCGGAAACTTCCCCTGAAACTCATACTTCGAGCGGCCCAGCGGCTCACGGAAAAGCTGGTCGAGATTGGCCTCGGCTTTGGAACGGCCACCCATCAACGCGGTCAGGCCATCCACGTCATGCATCACGTCCCAGGTGTAGGTATAACCGTTGTTCTCGTCGTAGTAGTCCCGGCCCCCCAAGCGGCCGTCGAACTTGGGATCAAGCGGCTCAATCCACTTTCCCTCTGAATCCCTGGGCCACATCAGCCCTTTATCCGAACGAAAGAGATTCTTGTAGTTCGCCGCGCGATGAAGAAAAAGCGCCTCGTCCTCCGGCTTTTTGAGCACATGCGCCAGGTGCGCAATGTTCCAGTCATCGAAGCTGTTCTGCGCGTATCGGGACAAGCATGGTTTCGGCGCTTCGGATATGGAGGAAGGATGTGGCGACATTCACGATTGCCGAAATGGTCTGGTGGGGAGGGTGTCCTATAACGGGCGTGTCTGGGATACTAATGGGAATCGGCGAGGCGAATAAAAGAAGAAAATAGTCGACAGTCCCTGGGAATAAGTGATATCGTCTGATATCAAGTTGCCCCAGAGGTGAAGTGTGCCGAAACAGCTGCTCGTTCGTGATGTACCAGATGATATTGTCGGCTGGATCGCCTCGGAGAAGACTGAACGCCGTCTGTCCCAGAATGAAGTCATTCTCGACGCCCTTGTCAGGGCTTGTGGCAAAAAGAATGTTACGCTGCCGCTGCAGTTCCCTACAAACCCTCCCGCGGATACCTTTCTACCCCCCTTCAGCTTTATTGACCTGTTTGCTGGTATTGGTGGTTTCAGAAGCGCCCTCAGCAAACTGAACGGCAATTGTGTTTTCTCATGCGAATGGGATGAGCATTCCCAGAAGACTTATAAGGCGTGGTACGGAGAGAAACCGGTTGGGGACATTAAGGACGTTAAGCTGAAAGACATACCGCGTCATGACATTCTTGCTGCAGGATTCCCTTGTCAGCCCTTCTCCATAGCGGGTGTGTCAAAACGTCAGAGCCTTGGGATGGCCCACGGCTTTGAATGTGCGACCCAGGGCAATCTTTTCTTCCAGCTCGCAACGATAATCGCAGCCAAGCGCCCGCCAGTTCTGTTTCTCGAAAACGTGAAGAATCTTAAATCTCACGACAAGGGTCGAACATGGGAGGTCATTGAGAAAACGCTGGATGATCTGGACTACTGGATATTCCCGCAGGTAATTGACGCCGCAGGATGGGTGCCGCAGCACAGGGAGAGGGTATATATCGTCTGCTTCGATAAGAAAGTAGCTTTCCGTCAGAAACCGAATTTCGTATTTCCTGAGCGGCCAGAGGGACCACGCCCGCGACTGGCGGATATTCTCGAAGAGAACCCAGATCCTAAATACACGCTGACTCCGCATCTTTGGTCGTACCTACAGAAATATGCCGAAGGCCACAGACTTAAGGGAAACGGCTTTGGTTTCGGTCTCGTTGACGTCGAAGGTGTGTCCCGCACACTAAGCGCACGCTATTACAAAGATGGTTCCGAAATCCTGATACCGCAGGGACCGAATAGGCCACCGCGTCGCCTTACACCACGCGAATGTGCGAAGCTTATGGGGTTTGTTGACGAGCGCCATCAGAACATCGTTGTTTCTGATACCCAGGCTTATCGTCAATTCGGCAACGCCGTGTGCCCTCCCGTTGTGGAGGCTGTGGGACGAGAGATTTCCAAAGTTCTGGCCGCCAAACTGATGGAGAACGGCTGTCTTCTAAAAAAGACCGGAACCGAGAAATAATGCACGGCCACTGGAGGCGCTTTGAGCAGTCCATATTGCGAGCGAGCGATTGAGGATGCGCTGGCGCAAGGTAATGCACTTCTCAAATTCATCTCTCGTAATAATGTTGGATTGACTGGCAGTCATGAGTGCGGATTCTATCTGCCGAAGATCATCCACGGGCTGTTCACCCCACATCCACCTGAAAAGGGTTTCAATAGCAAGCACGATGTGCATGTGACATGGCAGGACGGCCGTATCACTGAGTCAGTTGTCACATGGTATGGCAAAGGAACTAGGTCGGAATACAGGTTGACCCGTTTTGGGAAAGATTTCCCATACCTGAACGAGGGAGTGGTTGGCGATCTTCTTGTTCTGATTTCGACGTCGCCGAACGAAGCCCTCGCCTACGTTCTTGATCTCGACGAGGATATTGAAGACATCCAGACGACTCTCGGTGTCGAAGCCATCGGAGAGTGGGGTGTCTTCAAGGACGGGGCCCCTCAACAGGAAGAGAACGAGGACGCGTGTGTCGAACGCCGGATAAGGCTATTTGCTGCCGAACTCGATCACTTTCCGGACAACGTTGTATTTTCGGGTATGACTCGCGAGATTCTCGCTGGTTGTCTCAAGAGATTTTCGCTGCTGAACCCGGACAAGTCTCTCGTGAAGGCCTATTCGGTGGAATACGAGATATTCCAGGCGGTCGAGCGCCAGGTATGTGGAAACGATATCGCCGGTAAGCTGTTTCGCAATATTGACGACTTTCTCAAAGTCGCTTCGAGCATTATGAATCGCCGTAAGTCTCGTGCGGGACGCTCGCTTGAGAACCATGTTGAGACGTTGCTTCAGGCTGCGAACATACCGCACAAGATGCGTCCAAACCTTGGCCCCGATGGAACGCCTGACATCATCATCCCGAGTGTAGAGGCCTATCTCGATCTTGCCTATCCTGTGAACCGCATTTTCGTAGTCGGCCTCAAGACAACCTGCAAAGACAGATGGAGGCAGGTGACGCAGGAGGGCCCTCGTATTGAGAGAAAGCATTTACTGACCCTACAACAGGGCATAACGGAAAAGCAGCTTGCGCAGATGGATGCGGCTAAGGTATCTCTCGTCGTTCCTGAACCATTGCACAAATACTATCCCGATGATTGTCCGGTGAAGCCGTTGACAGTCGAGGCCTTTATTGAGGAAGTCAGACAGAAGACAACGTGACAGACGTTCACACAACCGAGCAGCGCAGTCGGAATATGGCCGCTATAAAGGGCAGCAACACGAAGCCCGAAGTGCGTGTCCGTTCAATACTGCATTCAATGGGGTACAGGTTCAGGCTGCATCGCAAGGATTTACCCGGAAAGCCTGATATTGTCCTGACGAAATATCGCACAGTGATTTTCGTTCACGGATGTTTCTGGCATTGTCACGACTGTAGGTGGGGCATTGTGGTTCCAAAGACACGGGCTGAGTTCTGGGCCGACAAGCGGAGAGGAAACGTAGAGAGGGATGTACGAAAGACCGAAGCCCTTGAGGCGCTGGGTTGGCGGGTTTTGCGGGTGTGGGAGTGTCAGACGAGAGATATGGAGGCGCTGAAGCTGACGTTGGCCGGTCTCATCGGTTTAGATACGTTAAGCTGATCTCACCTATGGCGGTGACCTGCCCCCGGAAAACTCTACCAGTTTAATCTGGAGTTCTCTCGTACTGTGAAGGAGAGGACGGAAGGCGATGAAGAAGAGTCGGTTTAGTGAAGAGCAGATCATCGGGATATTGAAGCAGGGAGAAGCTGGCGTTA
>JANYDG010000121.1 GCA_025359885.1 Acidobacteriota bacterium | reverse complement strand
CTGAAAGAGGCCCGGCAGCAGTCGCCGCCGGGCCTCTTTACCTTTGAATGATCGGAGACTACTGCGCGTTTGCAGTGACTTCCGCCAACGTCGGGTAATCGGTGTAGCCCTTTGCTGTCCCGCCGTAAAACGTTCGCCGGTCGGGCGCATTCAGCGCGGCATCCTCGCGGAATCGTTCTACCAGGTCCGGGTTGGCAATGAACAGGCGTCCAAAAGCTGCCGCATCCGCATACTGGTTGGCGATGGTCTCCTCCGCGCCTTCAGCGGTGTAGCCGCCCGCCGAAATCAGCACACCCGAGAACGCCTTGCGGAAGATATGGGAAGTTCGTGGCGCATTGTTATCTGTCTGCTTGCCGGCTCCCGCGCCGCTCGACCGCGGCTCGATGATGTGCGCATACGCAACGCCGCGCTCCGCAAGCTGCGCCAACACGTAGCTGAAAAGCGCCACCGGGTCAGAATCGCTGATACCGGCAAACGTGCCGTATGGCGAAAGTCGCACGCCGACGCGTCCCTTGCCCCAAACAGCGATGACGGCATCGGTAACCTCAAGCAGCAGCCGTGCGCGGTTCTCAATCGAACCGCCGTAGGCGTCGGTGCGCTGGTTCACGCCGTCCTCAAGAAACTGGTCGAGCAGGTAGCCATTGGCCGAGTGAATTTCGACGCCATCAAATCCAGCCGCCTTGGCATGCTCCGCAGCGCCCACATAATCAGCGACGATGCCCGGGAGCTCCGCGGTTTCAAGCGCACGCGGCGTCTCATATGGCACCTGCCGGAAATCCGCCGTAAACGTCTTGCTGCCGTCAGACGGCGCAATCGCCGAAGAAGAGACCGGCAACCCCGCCTCAGGATGCAGCGAAGAATGGCTGATGCGCCCTACATGCCAGAGCTGCAGAAAAATGAAGCCACCCTTGGCATGCACTGCTTCGGTTACCAGCTTCCAACCCTCTATCTGCGCGTCGGAATGGATACCAGGCGCTGCAGGATATCCCTTGCCCTGGAGGGAAATCTGGGTGGCCTCAGTGATCAGCAGCCCGCCTGGGGTGGCCCGCTGACCGTAGTACTCGGCGTTCAGAGCGTTCGGCACATCCCCCGGCTGCGTCGAGCGCATCCGCGTCAAAGGAGCCATTACAACCCGATGAGCCAGATGCAGCTCACCCACCTGAAGAGGAGAGAGAAGATTCGAGTATTTCGTCATAGATCCAAAAGATGCGCTTCACGCAACATTAGGTGCACGACTCTCCCTCGTCAGCCAAGTCTCTTATCAGCGGATCAATTCCCGAGTTGAACTTCAGCCGCCGCTTCGTCGTATGCAAAGGAATCATGACGACGACCCGGTCAGCCCTACTGCTCTCTGCGCTCTCCCTGTGCGCCGTCCTTCTCGCCGCCCAACAGCCTCCGGCAGACACCCCGGCGCCTACCGCAGAATTCATCATGGCCCGCGTGGCCAGCAATCAGGATCAGGCCGAGTCCGAGCGCCTCCACTATGTCTACCTGCGACATGCCAAAGTCACTTCCCGCAAAGGCAAGACCATCCAATGCGAAGAGATCACTGACACCCGAGTCGCGCCCACTGAGAGCGAATCGCATCAGCAACTGCTCAAGCTTCAAGGCCGCTACCTCAAAAATGGAAAATACATCCCCTACGCAGAACTCCTCCCCGAAAACGCGAAGAAGGAACCGACCGACGACGAAGGATTCTCCATCAGCATCGGCGATGATGACCGCAGCCTCGTCGAATCCATGCGGGCCAATCTGACCAACTCTAAAACCAAAGACGGCATCGGGACCCATCTCTTCCCGCTGACCTCAAAGAACCAGGTCGATTACGTCTTTCACCTCGTCGGTACCGAACACCTGAACGACCACGATGTCTTCCATATCGAGTTTCGTCCAAAAGACAAAGAAGAATTTGACTGGAAGGGTGATGCCTATATCGACACCGTCGCCTATCAGCCGGTCATGGTGAGCACGGCCATGTCCCGCAACATGCCTTTCGCCGTCCGTACGCTGCTGGGTACCAGCCTGCCAGGTCTTGGATTCACCGTCATCTACGCTCCCCAGCCAGACGGCACATGGTTTCCCATAAGTTTCAGTACAGAATTTAAAATCAAAGTCTTCTTTCTCTACCACCGCGAAATCCTGATCGATGCGAAGAACTCAAACTTCGAAAAGACTCACTCAGACTCTAAAATCATCGGCTTGGATGGGCCCCTTCCCGCTCCGCAACCCTAAGCCATGCCTGATTCGAGTCTGGGTCATGCGAAGACACAAAATGTAGCCATTGATATACTTCCCCAATCAGACTTCCGCGTCCCTGAGGCCCCAGCCCAACTGTGAACACACTTCCCCTGCTCCTGGTAGTCATCGGCATCTACACCGTGGCGTACCGCTACTACAGCGCCCTGCTTGCGACTCGCGCCTTCATGCTCGACGATCGCAACGTCACTCCGGCGCATCGCTTCAAAGACGGGCATAACTACGTTCCATCGCCCAAGTGGGTGGTCTT
Organism: Acidobacteriota bacterium; assembly: GCA_025359885.1. Lineage (GTDB taxonomy): Bacteria > Acidobacteriota > Terriglobia > Terriglobales > Acidobacteriaceae > Acidicapsa. The sequence continues at coordinate 5,073 of JANYDG010000121.1, read as the reverse complement.
TGGCCATCACTTCGCTGCCATCGCCGGTGCCGGCCCGCTGGTTGGGCCCACGCTCGCCGCTCAATTCGGCTTTGCCCCCGGCCTGATGTGGCTGGTCGCCGGCGCCGTGCTCGCCGGTGCTGTGCAGGATTTCACCACCCTTGTCGGCTCGCTGCGCCATAACGGCAAATCGCTCTCATACATCGTCAGCCGCGAAGTAGGCCCGGTCACCGGCCTGCTCGCCATGATCGCCGTCCTGCTCATCCTCATCGTGGCCATGGCCGGCCTCGCCATCATCGTTGTCAATGCGCTCTCGCAAAGCCCGTGGGGCATCTTCACCATTGGTATGACGATTCCCATTGCGATGGTCATGGGCGTCTGGATGTTCAAAAGCACGCCCGACAAGGTCACCGTGCTTGGCCCGTCGATTTTTGGCGTCATCGCCATCTTTGCTGCGCTCATCGGCGGCCACTGGGTGGCGAACTCCTCCTACGCCCACCTGCTCCTTTTTGACGCGCACCAGATCGTCATCATCCTCTGTGTTTACGGATTCCTCGCCTCAGTCCTGCCCATCTGGCTGCTGCTGGAGCCGCGCGATTACCTCTCGACCTACGTCAAGCTCGGCACGCTGGCAGCGCTCATCATCGGCGTACTCATCGTTCACCCCAATCTGCAGTTCCCGGCCTTTACCCCCTACATCCACGGCGGTGGCCCGGTCATTCCCGGCAAGCTCTTCCCTTTCCTCTTCGTCACCATCGCCTGCGGAGCCATCTCTGGTTTCCACTCCCTCGTCGCCACCGGTACCACGCCCAAGCTCATCAGCAAAGAGACCGACGCCCGCTTCATCGGCTATGGAGCCATGCTGGCCGAGTCGCTAGTCGGCGTGCTCGCCCTTATCGCCGCGTGCTCCATGGCTCCCGGCGATTATTTCGCCATCAACGTGCCCCCCGCGCTCTACGCCAGGCTCGGCCTGCATGTTGTGAATCTGCCGGAGTTCTCCCGCGAAGTCGGCGAGCAATTGGCCGGGCGCACCGGCGGCGCCGTCTCGCTTGCCATCGGCATCGCCCAGATCTTCCGCAACCTCCCCGGAATGAAAACCCTCACCGGCTACTGGTATCACTACGCCATCATGTTCGAGGCGCTCTTCATTCTTACGACCATCGACGCCGGGACGCGGGTTGCGCGCTACGTCATGCAGGATCTGATGGGCAAGCTCTACAAGCCACTCGGCCGCGCCAACTGGCTGCCCTCGAACATGCTCGCCACCGCAATCATCGTTCTCAGCTGGGGCTACCTCATCTGGGGGGGGACGATTGCCACCATCTGGCCGCTTTTTGGCACCGCTAACCAGCTGCTGGCCTCGATCGCGCTGGCCACCATGACCACCTGGCTGGTCAATCACAAGAAGGCGCGGTACGCCTGGTGCACGCTCGTCCCTGCGCTCTTTGTGCTGGTCACAACTGTTTCGGCTGGCGTGCTGTCCATTCAGAATGTCTTCTGGCCGATGGCCTGGCGGCAGGGAAGTGAACTCCAGGGCTGGATCGAGACCGGCCTTATGGCTACCTTCATCGTGGGAGCCATCGCCATCGTCGGCTCGGCCGCGGTCCGCTGCGTTCGCACATTGCGAGGTGTTCTGCCACCGTCAGCTGAGGCGCTTAGCACCGAGCCCGGTAAAGTCGAGCTCGAACCCGCCGCGCCCTACCGCTGCTGCTAGGGGAAACGCACTCGCACTACTTCTTCGGCTTGGCTCCGGGAACCATGCCTTTGAGCCGGTCCATGAGGCTGGGTTTGGGCGGGGGCGGTGCTGCTGGGGTCCCGGCTCCAGGCTTTGCGGGAGCTGCAGCAGCTGGTGCTGGAGCCGTCGGTTTCGCCTCGCCTTCTTTTTTGCCTTCGCTGCCTTCGCCCTTCGCTTCTCCACCCGGTGGTGCTGGCACCGTCACCCACTGAACAATAAGCGAAATTCGCCGGTTTGACGCATCCATTGGGTCAGTCTTGACTCGCAGGAGCTGGTCAGCATAGCCCCTTACCTGTGAAATCTGCTGTTGCCCCACACCATTCTGCTGCAACAGCCGTCGCGCTGCATTGGCTCGGTCTGCCGAAAGCTCCCAATTTGTATACCCATTGTCGGTCGAATAAGGCTGCGCGTCCGTATGCCCCTCCAGCAACAGATGATTGGGCAGTGGCTTCAACTGCCCGGAAAGCATGGTCAGCAATTTCTGACCGGTTTCGCTCAGCTTTGCACTGCCGCTCTGAAAAAACGTCCCCTGCTTGTCCTCGATCAATTCAATGCGCAAGCCTTCGGGCGTGATGGTAATCTCGATCTGCTTGGCCAGCTTCTCCAGCTCTTTCTGGTCCTTGATTGCCTTCTGAATCTGCTCTTTCAGCTTCTGCACGTTTTCCTTGTCGATCGAGAGGCTGTCCGCATCCCCCACCTTGTCAGAGCCCGTCTCCTTGTGCGAACTCTGCGGATCGTTGAAATACCCAGCCACCGCCTTCTTCACCTTGGTACTTGAACTCAGCAGCCACAGCACAATAAACAGCGCCATCATCGCCGTGACAAAGTCGGCATAGGCCACTTTCCACGCGCCGCCATGGTGCCCCCCGTGCCCACCCTTTTTCTTGATGACTATGATTGGTTTGGCCGCAGCCATCGTTTCTTCTCCTTAGGAAATTTTCAAGGTCAGGCCGCTGCCGCCGCTGTTGCTCCGCCGCCCTTGCACGCCTTTTCCATTTCGGTGAATGAAGGCCGCACATGCGCAGGAATCGCACGCCGCCCAATCTCGATCGCAATAATCGGGGCATTACCCTTCAAAAAGCTCAGCATCAGCACCCGCAGCACGCCAAGGTATTCATTCTTTTCGTCGGCACCCTTGGTCATGTTGGCCGCCAGCGGACCTACAAGTCCGTAGCACAGCAGAATCCCGAGGAACGTCCCCACCAGCGCAGCCGCCACCTTGTGACCTACCTCTTCAGGAGGGCCACCAATTGCGCCCATCGTAATCACCACGCCCAGCACGGCCGCCACAATGCCAAGACCCGGCAGCGCGTCGGCCACCGTCGAGAGCGCAGAAATCGGCGCCGCCACCCCGTGGTGATGTACCTCCATATCCCGCTCCATCATCTGGTCCATGTCAAATGGTTCCACGCCGCCGGTAATGGCCATGCGCAACGTGTCGCAGACAAAGTCCATCACATGATGGTCATGCAAAAAGGTCGGGTATTTCTTGAAGATGGCGCTCTCCTTCGGCTTTTCTACGTCGTTCTCTACTGAAAGCAACCCTTCCTTGCGCACCTTGTTCAGAAACTCAAACATCATCTTCAGCGTATCGAGGTACCGCGCCTTGCTAAAAGGAGAAGGCTTCAGCACCCCCAGCACGCCACCCACCATTGCCTTGATGATGTGCATCGGGTTGGCAATGAAAAGTGTGCCCAGCGCTGCGCCGCCAATGATAATCAGCTCAGCCGGCTGCACCAGCACCATCAGGTTGCCCTTCTCCATCAGGTAGCCAGCTACAATCGCGCCGAATACCACCACAATCCCTATAATTGCGAACATTCCTGCCCCCTGCTTCCTGGAATTTCCTTCATCGTCACCTGGTTCCCGCCCGCATACCGGCTTGTTTCCATCAGCTTCTGCGCTCGCTTGAGCAGGCAGCCGAGCTTTTCATTCACCTCAGCCTGGGCCGCGCCCACGCTCAAGGTCAGGCTTGCGCGGTCGCCCCACCAGCGAAAGTCCGCCGTCCGTGCCAGCATCCCCACCCGTTGCGCATGAGCCTCCAGCATCTCTGGCGTACGCTCATGGCATAGCACCAGAAACTCATTGCTCCCCCACCGCCCCAGAATCTCCGTCGGCCGCAGAGCATGCACCAGAGTCCGTTCCACAATTCCCAGCATCGCTTCCGCTGCGTCTCGTCCATGTGTTTTGCGTAAATCTGCCGCCTGGTCAACCGTGATCCACAGCAGCCCAAAAGGGACCCCCTCCGTCCTCCACCCCTGGAATGCCTGGTCCAACCGATCTTCCAGATCTGCCTGGCTATGTTCGACGTGCTTGTCCAAAGCGCTGTCTTCGCCCATCTCCCCGTGCGGCAGCGTATCCACTTCATCGATTGTGTGAAAGCGCAGCAGCGTCCCAAACCTCTTGCCCAGAGCATCCCTTAAGGGAACCCGCCGCAGCATCGCTGGCAGGGAATGTCCCCTGGCATGATGCAGGTTAACCAGCATCGGCCGCTCCGGCTGATCAATTGCTCCACTCGCTCCGCTCCCTGGCCCGCCAAACTGCCCAAGTACATGCGCTGAACGGTGTCCCATCGCTGGCGTCGCCTCAGAGCTCGCGTGATGATGCGTATCAATCTGATAAAAGCTGGTAGGCAGCTTCCGCCCCAGCACGTCCGACCGCAAATGACCACTGATCGTCGTCGCCGCCTCATTCCAGCTCAGCACGCGAGATTCCCCGTCGAGGACGGCCACGCCCTCCTCAAGGGCTTCTAATGCTGCCTCGAGAATCTCTTCGCGTAAAGTGCTCTCTGTCGCCATCGCGTCAACCCGCCTCGCCGTCTTTGCCTCTTATCGGCAGACACGCAGGTAACTTCACGCCACAGCACCCTCTGTGCGCTCGTCGCCGCAGAGGTTAAATTCATTCTGGAAACGAAAGAAAGAAGGGAAGTTCAACCTCGGCCCTGGAACCAGACCAATGCATCAAGAATGGAATCCACCCAGGCGCCTGAAGGCTCGAGCGACCATGCGTATCTCCAGCGAATTCAGGCCGTTGCGTGCGGCAGCCGAACCACAAATCGAGTCGACCCGGGCTTGGAATCCACGTCAATCTTACCGCTAAAGCCTTGCGTCACTAGGCGGTGCACAATCTCCAGCCCCAGCCCGGTCCCTTTGCCGACCGGCTTGGTCGTGAAGAACGGGTCAAAGATCTTCGTCTTCAACTCCTCGGGAATTCCACTCCCCTGGTCAGTAACGCTCACCACCAGATATCCCGGTTCGCTCCAGGTGTGCACATCGATCGTGCCACCTTCAGGCGAAGCGTCAATCGCGTTGTCGATCAGGTTGGTCCATATCTGGCTGATCGCGACGCCGGTCGTGCGC
>JANYDG010000107.1 GCA_025359885.1 Acidobacteriota bacterium | reverse complement strand
GGATGGAGAGTAGAAACTACCCGGCAGAAATGAAGATCGATGGCCACGAATTGAGCGAAGGGGAGCTAATAAAACTTGCCGCTGAAGACGTCCCTGATATCGAGTGGCGGCCGTTCAAGCAGAGGAAACGCCATATTTCTTGGGAAAAATTCAAAAAAATATCCCGGAACACTGGAACGAAGAGTGCGCGACCTTGATTACGCTGCTTTGCCGACGCGCACCTCAACTCGCAAGCCAGCTGCGGTCAGCATGTTGACGAGGCTATCGATCGAAAAGAGGTCGATGTGGCCTCGCATCAGGTCGGAAATCCTTGGCTGTGTGACACCGAAGACCTTTGCAGCCTGAGTCTGGCTGATGCCGATCTGCTTGATGTGGTCTTGCAAAGCTATCACGAGTGAGGAACGGAGCTTCATGTTCTCGGCTTCCGCTGGTGTATCCTCAATCGCATCCCAAACATTGTCAAAACGTTCATTCATCGCTTTTGCTCCTTGGCAATTTCCTTGTATCGACTCACGGCCAATTCGATGTCCGTGTGGTTGGTCTTCTGAGACTTCTTTTGAAAACAATGCAGAATGAAGATGGTTTTAGCAAACTTTGCAACGTAGACGACGCGAAAGATTCCCTGTTCATCTCTGATTCTGATCTCACAAACCCCCTGACCCACTGTTGTCAGAGGCTTCCAGTCTGTGGGTTCGCGTCCAATTTGGAGCCTTAACAACTCCTGCCCAGCCCTCCTGCGGGCTGACTCAGGAAATCGCCGAAGTCCTTCCAGTGAATCTCCACGGAACTCTAGAGGCTTGAGGTCGTCCATATAAAACTTCAACATACAAGGTCTTATATAACCCGGTCAACGAATTACCGGCTGGCAGCGATCATCTCACTTGCATGGTGCTGGCTTGCTTCAGTAACCACTGCGCCGCTCAACATGCGTGCAACTTCTTCGACGCGAGTGCGGTCGTCTAGCAGGCGAACCTGAACCTTGGTGCGGCCCCGGTCTTCGCGCTTTTCAATCAGAAAATGCTGATCCGCAAAGGCCGCAATCTGCGGCAAGTGGGTGACACAGAGCACCTGCTGCACGCGGCTGAGTACCTTGAGCTTATGGCCAACCGCCTCTGCGGCTCGACCTCCGATACCAATGTCGATTTCGTCAAAGACCAGCGTACGCGGCGCCGCGGTCTTGGTGCGGGGCTTGCCAGTTCCCTCTTCAACGCTCACTTTGAGCGCCAGCATCACGCGGCTCATTTCACCACCTGAGGCGATTTCATCCAGCGGCTTCAGCGGCTCGCCAGGATTGGTAGCGATGCGGTATTCAACGGCGTCCCAGCCGTGGGCGGCCCAGGCAGTGTCCGATTGTTGCGGACTGACGCTGACTTCAAATCTAACTTTCATGGCGAGGTCGTTGATTTGCCGCTCAGCCAACCGCGCCAGTTTGTCGGCAGCGGCCGAGCGCGCCAGACTAAGAGACTGTGCTGCCGCAACATAAATGCTTCGCGCCCCGGTCACGTCCGCGCGCAACTGGTTCAGAAGGGCATCGCGATCCTCGACTTCGCCCAGTTTTTCAGCGACAGACGCACCAAACGCGATCACTTCCGCCAGGCTGCTACCGTACTTCCGCTTGAGCCGGTCGAGCGCAACCAGGCGGTCCTCAATCTCGGCAAGCCGCTCCGGGCTGGCGCTGCCTCCAATCGTCTCCGCATAATCCCGCAGGGTCGAGCTCAGATCGCCCACAATCGCGCGTGCACTGCCAAGCTGCTGCACCGCATCGGCAAATTTAGTGTCATAGTGGGCCAGTTCTTCGAGATTGCGTTGCGCAGCGCGCAGAGCTCCTTCAGCTGAGTTGCCCCCCTCATACAGCTGGTCAAATGCACTCGACGCAGCAGTAAAGAGCTTTTCCGCATTGGCGAGCACGCGCTTTTCGTTCTCCAGCCCTTCGTCTTCGCCTACCGTCAACTGCGCCTGCTCAATCTCTTTGCGCTGGTAGCTCCACAGGTCGGCCATCCGCAGGCGGTCCTGCTCGCCCTCTTCCAGGTCCGTTAGTTTCTCTGCCGCCGTGCGCCACTCGGCGTAAGCGGCCGACACGGCTCCGGAATCAAGCCCTGCGAAGCGGTCCAGCAGTATCCGCTGTTGCGCCTGGTCAAAGCTCGAAAGAGTCTCAGTCTGCGCGTGCACCAGCGCCAATTCAGGCGCAAGCAGCTTGAGCACCGTCACCGTCGCAGGCTGGTTATTCACAAAAACCCGACCCTTCCCTGTGACAAGAATCTCGCGCCGCAAAATGATTTCCGTCCCGGTCGAGTCAATCCCGTTCTCTTCGAGAATGGTGTCGGCAATCGCAGTCGATTCAAAAACGCAGGAGACGACGGCCCGGTCCGCACCATGACGCACCACTTCCGCCGATGCCTTGCCGCCCATCAGCAAGGCCAGCGCGTCGACCAATATGGACTTGCCAGCACCAGTTTCGCCGGTCAGGAGGTTCAAGCCAGGGCCAAATACAGCGATGGCGTGGTCGATTACGGCGTAATTTTCGGCGCGAAGTTCTACCAGCATCGTGCGTCCATTATCTCCGAAGTACGGCGCGCCCCGAGTGAACCTGGTTAACAACTTGGATACGCGCACCCCATCTGCTAGCTTCGTAGCTGAGGTATACGCCGATTTTTGCCGCTTCCCTTGCTATTTTCCTCCAATCTGACGCTCCCGCCCCGCCTCCCGCCACCGGGCAAGGGGCCCTGGTCGAAATGCTTTCCAATAGTGGCGCCGTCGCGCTTACGGTCCTCGCCGTGCTGGCAATTGCCAGCGTTTACTCCTGGACCATCATCTTCAGCAAGATGAGCAGCTTCGCCAAAGCCACCAAGCAGAGCCGCCGATTTATTCGAACTTTTCGCAAAGCGACGCGTCTCCAGGACATTGCCTCCATCACCGCCGACTACCAGCCCAGCCCCCTGGCATTGGTCTTTGAAGAGGTTTACGAAGCCTACAAGCGGCAAACAGGTGGCTTCGGACCTCCGCGCAACCTGGCACCGCTCGAACGCTCCGCCCAGACCGCCTCCAACGAGGCCGTTACCCGCATGGAGCAGCGCCTCACCTGGCTCGCTACCATTGCTTCCACCAGCACTTTTGTCGGCCTCTTCGGCACCGTCATGGGCATCGTGGATGCCTTCCACGGCCTCGGCACCGCCGGCTCCGCAACCCTCCGTGCGGTTGCCCCCGGTATCTCAGAAGCTCTCATCACCACCGCAGCGGGCATCTTCGTCGCCGTACCGGCCGGCGTTGCCTACAACCAGTTCACCGCTCGCTTGCGAAACTACGCCTCGGGCATTGACGATTTCTCCCGCGAACTCCTGAATTCACTCGAAGAAATCTCTGTTCGCGCGCCAGCAACCGGCTCCATTGGAGTGCCGCCGGGGCCACGTTCGCCGGTTGAAACCCCGGGGCGGGAGCTTTAGTCATGGCCTTTACTGGCAGCAACGGACGCACCCAGACCTCCCTGGCTGAGATCAACATCACTCCCCTTGTCGACGTGGTGCTCGTGCTGCTGGTCATCTTCATGCTGGCGGCACCCGTGCTCCAGTCGGGCATCGAAGTCGCTGTCCCAAAAACGCGCACCGTCAGGGAAATCACCGAGCAGAGGCTGGTCGTCACCATCGCAAAGGATCAGCAGGTATTTCTCGGGGACAAGCCAGTCAATATTCACGAGCTTCCCTACCAGCTTCGCCAGGGAGGCATCGATCCAGCCCACCAGGTTATCTATCTGAGGGCAGACGAGCGCGTCCCTTTTGGCGCATTTGCCAGCGTGATGGACGCGGTAAAACAGGCCGGAATCACCAACATCAGCATCGTGACGCAGCCTCTGGAAGCGAAGTCGGACAAATAGAGTGCATTCAAGCTCAGTTGTTCCTTTGAAATTGCTCCTTCACCTCGTTCAGGATGCAAGTTCCTGTGTTGCATGAAGCAGTCTAACCCTTGAGCAGCCTGATGCCAGCCAGCAGCCAATTCGAACATGTCGAGCAGGATTTCCACAGGGAGCCCATTGCCAAGCCCATGCTCGCGGCTCTGGTCCTGCATGGGCTCGTCGCAGTGGGCGCTGTCAGCTACACGATGCTGGCCGGCTTGCTACCCCACAACACCTGGGGCGGTGCGAACGAGGGCAGCGCCATCTCCGTTCATCTCGTCAGCAATGCCCTGCCTCTCCCCGCCGACCAAAAGCCCAACGACAATGTGCTGGCCACCGAAACGCCCAGCGAAGCACCCGCGCCGCCCACCCCCAAAGCCCAGGCCACAGTCGATCAGACGGCAATCCCCATCGCCGACAAGGTGACCACGAAAAAAGTAGCCGACAAAAAACAGGAAGCTGCTAAACCAATAAAGACCCCGATCACTCCACCGCCCATTGCCACAAAAAGCTCGCCGCATACCCCGCCCCCCAAGCCCGACAACAAGGCACAATTTGGCGAACAAGCCTCGTCGCGCATGCAGCGCGCAACCCAGGTCAGCGCAACCTCAACCAACGGAGAGGTCGCCGTCACCGCAGGCAGCAAGGGCTTCAACTACCCCTACTACGTTGAAACCATTCAGCGCAAAGTCCACCAGAATACATTCATGGGCGAGGTTGACCCCCGCACGCCCAAGGGTACCCAGGCAAATATTCTCTTCACCATCCGCCGCGACGGCACGGCGACCGACATCAAGCTCGACAAATCAAGCGGCAGTCCAACCCTCGACCGGGCCTGTCTCAGGGCAGCCCAGCGTGTTGACACTTTTGGGCCGCTGCCTTCTCCCTCAGGCGATGGAGCTCTGACCGTCTCTTATTATTGTGATTATCAATAGTGGTCGGTTCCGAACCGATTTCATCGCTTCGCTTGTCGCATCATGGTCTCTACCCCTGGATTACTCCAGGAGAAAGACAGAACTCTGAATGGCTGCTTTCCCTCGTAACCTTCCCCGACCTCTTCCTCGACTGTTTTCTGGACTTCTACTCCTTTTGGTGACCGGTACACCCCTCTTGAGCGCCCAGCAGGATTGGGTGCGCACCGGCAGCAATCTCGCCGACCAGCGCATTCGCCTCGCTGCCGCCGACTTCAAACCGGTCGGCGCAGACCCGCAAACGCCGCTGCTCAAGGCCAGCTTTGACGCCACGCTCATGAGCGACCTCGCGAACGCCGGCATCTTTGACATGGTTTCAAAGAGCCTGATGCCCACTGCCACGCCCGGCGCTCCCGCAGAAATAAACCTCGCTACCTGGGCGGCAACCCCGGCCAATGCCTCAATGGTCGCCTTTGGAGCTCTCTCAACCACCAACGGCCGCCTCAGTGTTTACGGATGGGTCTTTGACGCGAAGAACCCCGGCAGCCCCCAGGTGCTCGGCAAGCAGTACAACGAGCTCGCCAACCAGGACAACGCGCGCATGGTAGCCCACCGGTTTGCCGACGAAATCATTGCCCGCCTCGGCGGCGGCGTCAACGGCATCTGCGAAACCAAGCTCTACTTCGTCAGTGCTCGCACCGGTTCAAAAGAAATCTGGGTCATGGATTACGACGGCCAGAACCAGCACATCGTCACCAGGCTCGGCAGCATTTCGCTCTCGCCGCGGGTCTCGCCTGACAATTCGCGGCTGGCCTTCTCGTCCATTGGCAAAGAGGGTTGGACCATCCGCATGTTCTCGCTCGAACTCGGCCGTCCAGTCAACTTCCCCGGCGGTGTCGCCGGCGGCAGCAACCTCTCGCCAGCGTGGTCCGGCGATGGTACCAAGGTCGCCTTCTCCTCGTCGCGCTCCGGTGACCCTGAAATATGGGTAGCTGATGCCAGCGGCGCCAACCTGCGCAAGCTCACCGCCTTCCACGGCCCCGATGTTTCACCCACCTGGAATCCCCGCACCAATTCCCAGATTGCATGGGTCAGTGGACGCACCGGCTTGCCCCAGATCTACGTCATGGATCAGGACGGAGGCAACATCGTCCGCATGACAGACGGCGGCTACGCTATCTCACCGTCATGGTCGCCCAGCGGACAGTTCCTCGCCTTCAGCTGGAACCGCAAGTATGGCCCTGGCGCCCCGGGCGGACAGGACATCTATGTGATGGATATCGCTTCACTCAAGTGGATTCAGCTCACCCACGACGCCGGCAGTAACGATTTTCCCAGTTGGTCGCCCGACGGACGCCACCTCGTCTTCGAACGAACCGTCGGTGGACACACAGAAATATGGACAATGCTCGCAGATGGGACGGAACAACACGAGTTAACCCACTCTGGCAAGAACTTTATGCCAAACTGGAGTTGGAAATAATTTGCCCCCGGAATTCCGCTCTGCATTTCAACCCCGTCGAACAGGATCTGCCAACTTAGCTAAAGGAGAAAAAGACTTGACCCCCAAATATCGCGTTCTCACCTGCCTGGTAATGCTCGCCGCTGTTTCAGGATTTGCAGGTTGCGGGAAAAAGAAGGTTGCCTCACTTCCCGATACCCCGCCCCCGATAGCCGCTCCTGCGCCGACAGCGCAGTTGACTGCCACCCCCACCACCATCACCGCAGGGGACCAGGTCGTACTCTCCTGGCGTACCACTGACGCCACCAACATCTCCATCGACGGCGTCGGTGACGTTCCCAGCTCCGGCGTAAAGACCGTCACTCCGACCACCTCCACCAGCTATCACCTGGTTGCGCGCGGTGACGGCGGGTCAGCCGATGCAACAACCCGGGTCACCGTCAATGCCGTGCAGGTAGCCGTCGCCGTGCCACAGGATTCCTCCGCCTCCACCATGTCTGCCGATGAAATGTTCCGCGCCAACGTCCAGGACATCTTCTTCGACTACGACGCATACGACGTCCGTGCCGATGCCGCTTCCGCGCTGTCTAAGGCAGCAGCGTACCTCGCCAGCAACTCCGGCGTAAAGGTGCTGATCGGCGGCTACTGCGATGAGCGCGGCTCAAACGAGTACAACCTCACCCTCGGCCAAAGCCGCGCCAACTCAGTCAAACAGGCGCTCGTGCAGGCCGGCATTGCAGAGAGCCGCCTTCGCGTCGTCAGCTACGGTAAAGAAAAGCCCTTCTGCGCTGAATCCACCGAAGAGTGCTGGCAGCAGAATCGCCGCGCCGGCTTCACCATCGATCGCTAGAATGAGCGCCAGATTGATCGCTGGCAACGCACCATAAGACGAATGTGCGGCAGCAGGACATCATTTCCTGCTGCCGCGATCAAGCGATTCAAAAGACTGTGAGAACTCCATGAAAACCAACGCCCGCTTTCGCTTCCCTGCCCTGTTGCTAGCCGTTTTACTGATGACTTCCCTGCCGGCCCACGCCGTTTCAAAAGAAATGGTCGAATTGCAAACGCAGGTACAGCAGCTTTTGGACATGGTCCAACGACTGCAATCGACCGTAGACTCTCGCTTTGGAGTGGTACAGCACCTCGTCGAGCAAAGCACCGATTCGGTCAACCAGATGAATTCCACCGTCTCGGCCATGCAGAAGAAGATCGATGCGCAAAGCGAATCCAGCTCGGGCAAGCTGGACGCAGTTTCAGGCCAGGTCCAGTCCCTCAATGATTCGCTCGATGAGCTGAAATCGCGAATCAGCAAGCTCGACAAGCAGTTGCAGGATATTCAATCACAGTTGCAAAACGTGCAGGCACAGGCTACTGCGGGCGCGGCCCCCGCGTCAGGACAACCCGGGCAGCCTGCAGCTGGCTCGGATGCAGGTGCGGGAGCCCCTATGGCCGCGCAGCCAGCCCAGCAGGCCCCGCCACTTCAAGACACCTACCAAAGCGGACTGCGCGACTACAACGCCGCCCACTACGACCTCGCACTCTCTGAATTCAACGATGTCCTTCACTACTACCCGCAGGAAGACCTGGCTGGCAACGCGCAGTTCTACCTCGGCGAAATCGCCTATAAACAGCAGAAATACAAGGAAGCAATCAAGGCATACAACCAGGTTCTGGAAGACTTCAGCGGCAACCCCAAAGCCCCAGCCGCCCAGCTGCGCAAGGGATATGCCTTGTTACAGCTCAATCAGAAGGAGTCTGGCGTCCATGAACTCCGCTCCCTGATTCAGCGCTATCCCCAAACCCCTGAAGCACTGCAGGCCCGCAGCAAGCTCAATGCGCTCGGGGTCAGAATCTCCCCGCGATAGAGTCATGGGTCGGCCAGTCTTCAATTGGGTTCAGTCCGTGCTTGAATGCGCCTGAGCCCAATGAAGAACGTACCCAGGTTATGACTCGTCTATGCCGTCGAAGGTCGAGAAGGCCTCATCGCCCTTATGACAGATTTAACGCCTTCCTTCACGCTGCGTTTCGTCTTTTTCCATGCGCGCATAACCGGGTTAAGTCCCATTTCAGCCATCGAGATCGCAATCGAAAGAGAAGTCGACTTTCCTAACTCATTCAAGACCCTCTTGTATTCCACCCGGTCCTGCTCGGTGAAACGAGGCGAATCGAGCGCGTCAACAAACTCGACAGCCTTCTTTCGCATGTTCCGCTTCAACGGCTCAATACTCCAGCCGCGTTTCTCATACTCTGGAATCAGCGTCTTCTCGTACACCAGGGTCGTCGTCCAGACTTCAGCGGTTTTGCGCTTTGCCCTTGCTCCCTGCACGTCATCCCATACTCGATAGTTGGAAAGTGGCTGAGGCGCGTAGACATTGCCCCAACCCTTGGCAGCCATGCGCAACACCATGTCCCAATCCTCGCAAGGGCCCCAATCAAGATTTGGAATGTAATAGTTCACGTCCCGAAGCGCTTGTGTGCGATACATAATGCAATTGGCAGCAGCCCTATATCCGCTGGCGTTACTCTTCAACATATCTTCAGGCGATTCATAGGTCTTGCTTCGGATGATTCTCCTGACTTTACTCCGATGATCATGCTCATCCAACTCAAAAACATCGCAATGTGCGAAACCCGCCTGGGGATGCAGCTGCATGAGATGAACCAGAACTTCAACATAGTTCGGCTGTAAACGATCATCAGAATCAAGGCGCACAATGATCTCTGTGGAAGGTTGCGCCATCAGCCAGCTCAGGTTACCCGGCAACTTGAGATTCTTGGGCTGTCGATAAAACCTGACCTGCGGATAGTCCTTGCATATCTCTTCCATCACCGCTGGCGTATCGTCAGTACTTGCATCGTCCGCGACCCATATCTCCTGGATGGGATAAGTTTGTGCGATCGCCGATTCAATCGAGCCTCGAAGGTACTGAGCCTGGTTATATGTACCAATGCACACTGCAACTGTTAGCGGCGTAATATCACCCTGTCCAGAGACGTTTGACATTGGTCCTCTCGCTTCGTTTCGTACCAGAATGTTATTCCGCCCTGGCTGTACAGAACAGGTCGGCTCACGGCCCCATTATAACAGGGGGGCGGCTCTACAGATTTACCCACCTAACGCTAAAAGTGAGCTGTATAGCCCTGCCATCACCCCCGGAAATCCCCTTTTTCGGTGCATGCGAGATGTCCGGCGACACTCGAATTCACTATATTATCCGCGTGTTCACCACTATACTCAAAGTACTCAGAAAGATCGCGCGTGGAGTATTGCGCAGGACGATAAAACAGCACACCACATTCAGTTCCAAACATGTGCAGTACCCGATTTCCCGATCTTGGATCATGCCAGAATGAATCATACAAGCGGCTCCGGGCTCAATCGCCCCAGCAAAATTCATGCCCTTACCTCGCTGCGATTTTTCGCGGCACTCTATGTCGTCCTCTATCATGCCTTTCCACCCGTCTTTCCAAACTACGGCGAGACACTGGTCGGACGCTTCTTCTCGCTTGGATATGTTTCAGTCAGCTTCTTCTTCTTGCTTTCCGGATATATCTTGGCAGTGGTCTATCTCCGTAAAGAACTACCTGTACAAAGGTCGAATTTCTATATCGCTCGATTCGCCCGCATCTATCCTTTGTTTCTGATGACTCTCGTGGCTGATGTTCCTGACCTTTTACTACGCCGCGCAGATCTCTACGGCTGGGGACGAACCATCAAGATAAGTTCCGTCACCCTCCTCCTCCATATCTTCATGCTACAGGCATGGCTACCGTGGTTGCGGGGAATCGACCCTCCCAACTGGTCTCTCTCCGTAGAGACCGTCTTCTATCTAAGCTTTCCGTTCATTGGTTATTTTTTCTGGAAGATGCGCGGGGCAAAGCTCGCGTTCACCGCGATAGCACTATGGATTGGCAGCCAGCTCATCACCTCGCTCGCCGCGCCGCATGTCTCAGAGAGCGTCGCACGATTCAATCCACTCTTCCATCTCTGCACATTTCCTGTCGGAGTTCTACTTGCTCGATGGCAATACCTGCGACGAGGGCAAAACTCTCCAGGACCACACAAGGAGCTCCTTGTTACCGTCACGCTGCTGATCGCGATCGCCGCATTTGTTGCCCTGGTCGTGTGGGGATCATCGATCCCCTTGCTCAATTTCAACTCGGGTTTGCTGATTCCTATCTTCGCCGCAGTGATCTGGGCCTGCTCAGAGAGCACTGGCTTCATTTCACAAGTATTGGGGACCAATTGGCTCGTCGTGCTGGGTGAAGCAAGTTTTGGACTCTACCTCATCCATATGCCCGTTCATCATCTCTTCATGTGGATGCATTGGGAGACCTCACGCACCATGCTGCCAGTGTATCTGGGTGTCTGCGTAGGCCTGAGTTTGCTGAGCTTCTACTTCGTTGAAAATCCGACTCGGCAGTGGATTCTACAAGTCTTTAAGACACGTACGCGGGAAACCATGGAAACAGCTTCAGATGCCCAGTAAGCTGTTCAAACCAGCCCATACCAAAACACGAGGAGCCTGCGGCATGCAGGCTCCTCGTGTTTTGTAAAAGACATTGGCCTACTGCAGACTGACCATCACCTTCTCCAGTGTCTCCCTGGAAGGCCGAGTGACTGACTCCGGAAGCGAACTAAGCGGCTGATCTACCAGGTTCAACAGGTCAATGAAGGTCGGCTTCTGCGTGTCCACGTAGAAGATGCCCGTCAGGACCTCTCCGTTTTCGTGGGCTTCCATCAGAGTCTTTACGGCCCCTACCTTGTTCGTCGGGTCGTAGTTTTCAAGGATCTTGCGTAGTCGCAGACTTGAACCGTCGTGCATGCGCACATCGAGCGTCGTACCGTGGTCATAATCCACCTCGATATCATCAAAGCTGGACACAAATCCAAGCTCATTGATCGGCTCGTCGTGCTCCTGCATGAACTTGTAGCTCTTCGTCGAGCCTTCGTGGTCGTTGAAGGTAACGCATGGGCTGATCACATCCAGCATGACCGTACCTTTGTGCGCAATTGCCGCCTTCAGCATCGTCAGCAACTGCTTCTTATCGCCCGAAAATGATCTGCCCACAAAAGTAGCGCCCAGTTGGATTGCCAGCGAGCACGTATCAATCGGCGGCAGATCGTTGATAACGCCGGTTTTCAGCTTGGATCCGATATCGGCGGTTGCCGAGAACTGGCCCTTGGTCAAACCGTAAACACCATTGTCTTCAATGATGTAGATCATCGGCAGGTTGCGGCGCAGCAGGTGCACAAACTGGCCCATGCCAATTGAAGCAGTATCTCCGTCGCCAGAAACACCGAGCGCTTTCATCGTGTGGTTGCCCAGAATCGCCCCGGTCGAGACCGAAGGCATACGCCCATGAACGCTGTTAAAGCTATGGGAGCGGCTCATGAAATAGGCCGGGCTCTTGGACGAGCAGCCAATGCCGGAAAGCTTCATCAGTCGTTCCGGTTGCACGCCCATTTCAAACATGGCATCGATAATGCGCTCGGAAATGGCGTTGTGCCCACATCCGGCGCAGAGAGTCGTCTTACCACCACGATATTCCAGAACCGGAAGACCGATTCGATTGACCTTCGGGCCGGGCGCCGCGGTAGGTGTTGCTGTAGCAGTGGCCATGGCTTAGAGGCCCTCCTTCGTCACAAGTTCGGTGGTCACAGACTCCGCATCCATTGGCAATCCATTGAAATGAAGGATGCTGCGCAGCTTCGTAACCTGGTTAGCAGGCAAATCAAGCTTCAGCAGGCTTGCCAGTTGCGCATCACGGTCCTGCTCAACCACGTAAATCCGGTCGTGCGAGGCAACAAAGTCGTAAACTTCGTCAGAAAATGGGTACGCACGCACGCGCAGATAATCCACGCTAAAGTCATAGCCCTTCTTCAACTCATCCAAAGACTCGGTAATGGCATAGTGAGAGGTACCGTAAGCGATCACGCCCACCCGCGAAGTGCCGTTTTGATGAACCACCGGTCCGGGAACCAGGTGACGAGCCGTCTCAAACTTGCGCGTGAGTCGCTCCATCAATTCGACATAATCCTCCGGCTTTTCTGTGTAGCCCGCCTTCGAATTATGTCCTGAACCGCGCGTGAAATAGGCTGCTTTTGGGTGATCGGTACCCGGAAGCGTCCGGTACCCGATCGCATCGCCATCGACATCAGCGTAGCGGGCAAACCCACCAAGGCGGTTCAGATCTTCAGCAGTCAAAACCTTGCCCCGATCCAGGGGACCCTCAGGATACGCAAACGGATCAGACATCCAATTGTTCATTCCGAGATCGAGATCCGAAAGCACAAAAACAGGTGTCTGCAACCGCTCGGTCAGGTCAAACGCCGCGTAGCCAAAGTCGAAGCATTCCTTCACCGAACCAGGCAACAGAACCACATGCTTGGTATCACCGTGAGAAAGGAACACGGTCGACAAAAGGTCGGCTTGCGAGGTACGAGTCGGCATCCCTGTCGAAGGACCGGTACGCTGCACATCAAAAATGACTCCAGGAATCTCCGCAAAATAGCCCAGACCTGAAAACTCCGACATCAGCGAAATGCCGGGGCCCGAAGTTGCCGTCATCGATCGCGCGCCAGCCCAGCCAGCACCCAGCACCATACCGATCGCAGCCAATTCGTCCTCTGCCTGAATCACAGCAAACGTCGCCTTGCCTTCTTCCGTCACGCGAAAGCGCTTCAAGTACTCAATCGTCGCTTCGACAACGGACGTAGAAGGCGTAATCGGATACCACGCCACAACGGTCACGCCCGCAAAAACGGCCCCGAGGCCACAGGCAGCGTTGCCATCAATGATGATTTTGCCGGCCGTAGCGTTCATCCGCTCAATGTAAAACGGATCCTGCTTGGTATGTTTTTGAACAAAATACTCAGCGCCAGCTTTCACCGCACCAAAATTCAACTCCATGGCTTTCTGCTTCTTGGCAAACTGCTTCTTCAGCGCAGCCTCGACACAGTCCATGTCAATTTCAAGCAGGTGCGCCACAACGCCAACGTACACCATGTTGCGAACCAGCTTGCGCAGCTTCGCCTCAGGACAGACCGATGCGGTAATCTTGTCAAACGGAATCGGGTAGCACACCACATCATCCCGATACTGCTGCAGATTCAGGCTATCGTCATACACCGCAACCCCTCCGGCGGGCAGGGCGAGAATGTCTTCACGCGCCGTCTCCGGATTCATCGCAATCACGATGTCAATGTACTTCTTGCGGGCTACATATCCGTCTTTGCTCGCGCGGATGGTGTACCAGGTGGGGAGTCCGGCAATATTTGAGGGGAAGAGGTTCTTTCCGGAAACCGGAACTCCCATTCCAAAAATGCTTTTCAGCAGAACGCTATTGGCCGATTGAGAACCGGACCCATTGACCGTTGCGACTTGAATGCTGAAGTCATTTACGACGCGTTTGGGGGCGTCTTTTGCTACAGAAATGCTCTGTTCTTGACCCAGAGCAAGGTCTCCAATCGCCATGTGGCGGGATTCCCTTCACTTGAAATTCCAGAAAGATGCTTTCTCTCTCAGCCATTGATTATAGCCACTCGATGATAGATATGTCCCCGACTGGACCCAAGTGGTTAATGCTCAGTTGGATGGAAGCAACGTGGCAGAGGAAATTCCGGGAATGGTCCCGATATGTGAACCGGACTAAGGAATGAAGCACCAGAATCTTCGATCGAGTCCCGAATGCACCAGACCCACAGCATGACCGGGACCCGAATCACCAATCAATCAGTTCCGAATCTGCCCCAGCAAGCCTTCAATCTCAGCCTTCAACTCCGCCGTCAGCGGCAGCAGCGGCGAACGAGCCTTGCCGCCAAAATAGCCATTGAAATCGCACGCATACTTGATCCCCGCAACCCCCAGTTGGCTGCCGATTACGTTGCTCGCCTGCGCAATATGCTGCTGCCGGTCGATTGCTAATCGGTCGTCATGCTCCTTCCAGGCAATGTAAATCTCCTGGCAGGCCTGCGGAGCGCAGGTTGCAAACGCCAGCACCGCACCGCTCGCCCCCGCATCCAGTGACTCTTTGAGCGTAGCGGCGGAGCCAGTCAGCACCTGAAACCCAACTTCCCGTGTCCGCGTCTTCCGGGCTACTACCGGCGCAGCCACAGCCAGCGCAATCCCTCCATCTCCCAAACTGTCAGCAGAAATGAACGTCCCCGGCCCTGCAGCCTTCCGCGCCTGCATTCGTCCTGTAACCGCCTCAAAGATGGGCGTCACAATCACCGTCCGGCGAGGCGCAAGTCGTGTAGCCTGCACCACTTGCCTCACCCGCTCCACGCTGCCACTCGATTCCTTCAGGCCGATAATGTTCGCGTGCTGCGCCAGTTCCGTCACTACCTCCAGCGAGATTTCCGCCTGCGTAAACCGCGGAATGGAGTACAGAATCACCGGCAGTGGTGAGCGGTCTGCCACCGAACGGAAGTAGTGCAATACGGCGTCCTGCGTCAGTTGGGGCCGATAATAGCTCGGATTGCGCACCAGCACCGCATCATAGCCAGCACTCGCTGCAACTTCGGTCAGGTCCAGCGTAGCTTTCACACTCTCCCGAGCAACACCTGCAATCAACACCTTGTCGTCGGCTGCTGAAAGCGCCGCGACGCGCAGCACTTCCCGCGACTCCGCATCGTCCAGCGCCACCGCCTCGCCTGTTGAGCCGAGAACAACCAGTCCGGCAAGCGCAGTCAAAGACAAGTGAGAGACGTTTGACTCCAACTTCTTGAAGTAAACACGTTCGTCAGGATAAAAGGGGGTCGTAACGGGAGCAAAAACGCCTTCAAGCAACATATCTCTATTCTAGAGCCTCAGCCTGCTGCCCTCAATCCACAGCAGCGCATCCATTTCAATACCTCATCCTCCCGCTTTGGACTCCGTGCTTGGCCGCCGTTCGCGTACACTTTAGTCACCACTTGCAGCAAAACGCCGGGAGCCCAGAGCATGTCCACCGAAATCCCCAACGATAACGACTTCGCACTAGCCGAGGAAGAACTGATTCTCGAAGATCGGCTGAATGCCTCAAATCTAGGCGAACAAGCCATCTGGGTGCTCATCCACACCGTCCTGGCCATCGGCTCGTGGATCGCGATGATGCTCATCATCACCCTACTCAAACCAGACAATGTTCCTGTCATCATCACCCTGGCGTTGTCTTTCGCTGTACCGTTTCTGGTCGGCAACATCTTTACCCGCATCAAGCAAAACGACATGGCACCCTACACATGGCTGATCGGGCTCATTTGGTTCCTGATTATCTGCCTCTGGATTCTCGACATGCCCACCGGACCCAACCAGTGCTACCACTGCGACGCCTCTCAGAAAATCTTCCTGACATTCTTCAGCCCAACGGAAGATAGCGGCCTGATTGACAGCGAAGGCCGACTGGTCGGTACCTGGCCAGCTGCCGCCTGGATCGGCTACGGCATCGGAGCGCGGTTCGCCCTGAAGAAGAAGCCCCGCCCCGAGTAGCCGTTCTCAAACTGAAGCTATGCCCCGACCGGGTGCAGCTCCTGCAACGAAATCACCGAAGTATGCCGCCGCTGCATCGCCGCAATTCCTTCGGCCGCTGCCTGTGCCGCCGCAATCGTCGTAATCGTCGGAATTCGCGCCAGCACCGCCGCCCGCCGAATCGCCTTCTCGTCAAAGAAAGTATCCTGCCCACGCGGCGTGTTGACGATCAACTGAATCCGGTCACCTTTGATCAGATCAACCACATTGGGGCGCCCTTCCTTCACCTTGAAGACCCGCTCGACTGACATGCCTGCCTTTTCGAGAACATTCGCCGTCCCCTCAGTCGCTACCAGCTTGAAACCAAGCTCGACATACCGTTTCGCCAAAGCCGTCGCTGCAACCTTGTCATGGTCGTTGACACTGAAAAAGACCGTCCCGTTGCTCGGCAGTACCTGTCCAGCCGCAAGCTGCGCCTTCGCAAAAGCCTCCCCAAAGTTGTCAGCCACACCCATCACTTCACCGGTAGATTTCATCTCCGGGCTCAGCACCGTGTCCGCTCCGGGAAACTTGCTCCACGGAAACACCGGCGACTTCACATAGAAATAAGCGCCTGGATCAAGATCTCTGCCCGACGCCAACTGTTCTGGCATCAACTCCCGCAGCTTCCGCCCCGTCATCAGCCGCGCAGCAATCTTCGCCAGCGGAACACCAACCGCCTTCGAAACATACGGCACCGTGCGCGAAGCCCGGGGATTCACTTCGATTACAAACACCTGGTCGTTGTCTTTCGCGTCGCGCTGGATTGCGAATTGCAGATTCACCAGGCCAACCACCTTTAAAGCCAACGCCAGCTTGCGCGTGTAGGCTCGAATCGTCTCCAGTGTCTCCGGCCGAATCGAAACGGCTGGCAACACGCACGACGAGTCACCCGAGTGAATCCCAGCCTCCTCGATATGCTGCATGATCGCCGCAATCACGACTTCTTCTGAATCGCACAACGCGTCAACATCGACCTCCACCGCCGACTCCAGAAAGTGATCCACCAGCACCGGCCGGTCCGACGAATACTCAACCGCAGTCGTCATATACCGCGCCACTTCCTGCGCGTCATAGGCGATCACCATCGCTCGCCCACCCAGCACATACGACGGCCGCACCAGCACGGGGTACCCGATCCGCTCACCCACCGCCAGTGCCTCTTCCACCGATGTCGCCGTGCCACCCGCAGGCTGAGGAATTCCCAGCTCATCCAGCAGCTTGCCAAATCGCTTCCGATCCTCTGCCAGGTCAATCGACTCCGGTGAAGTACCAATAATAGGCACTCCAGCCTTCCTCAACCGCTGCGCAAGGTTCAGCGGAGTCTGCCCGCCAAACTGCACAATCATGCCAATCTCAGCGCCAGATTTCGCCTCGTGCTCATAAACAGCAAGCACGTCTTCAAGCGTAAGTGGCTCAAAATAAAGCCGGTCTGATGTGTCGTAATCCGTTGAAACCGTCTCCGGATTGC
The DNA here is from genome assembly GCA_025359885.1 of Acidobacteriota bacterium. Taxonomy (GTDB): domain Bacteria; phylum Acidobacteriota; class Terriglobia; order Terriglobales; family Acidobacteriaceae; genus Acidicapsa. Next base: position 3,708 of record JANYDG010000107.1, on the reverse strand, counting down.
AGTTCACCATGATCGTCTCGTAGCCATCTTCCTTCAGCGCAAAGGCCGCATGGCAGCAGCAGTAGTCAAACTCAATTCCCTGCCCTATCCGGTTGGGCCCGCTGCCCAGGATGATGATCTTTCGCTTATCCGTCGGCGTCGCCTCATCCTCTTCGTCATACGAGGAATAAAAATACGGCGTGTGCGACTCAAACTCCGCCGCACACGTATCCACAAGCTTGAAAATCGGCCGGATGCCATGCTTGTAACGCAGTTCCCTGACCTGTTGAATACCCTCATGCCCCGGCAAATGCCATTCATTCGCCAACCGCTCATCACTCAAACCGATCCGCTTGAACTTGCGCAACTCCGCCGGCGTCACTGTCTCCGGCGTCAGCGTCCCGACAAGTGTCTGCGCCTCGCAGATCTCTTTCATTTGGTACAGGAACCAGGGGTCCATCCCGGTATACCGTGCGACTTCACGAACTGTAAGCCCGCGCTCAAAGGCGAACCGGATGTAGTTCAGCCGCTCAGGTTGCGGGGTCACCAGCCGCTGCGTCAGCCGCCGCGGTTCCAGCTCTTCAGAACCTGTCTTCTTGCCCGTTTCAAGCGAACGCATAGCCTTCATCATCGATTCCTTGAAGGTGCGCCCAATCGCCATCACTTCACCCACCGACTTCATCTGCGGCCCAAGCGTCTCGTCCGACCCAGGAAACTTCTCAAACTGCCACTTGGGAATCTTGGTCACAACGTAATCAATCGTTGGCTCAAAGCAAGCCGGCGTCATCCGCGTAATATCGTTCGGAATCTCGTCGAGCGTATACCCAACCGCCAGCTTAGCCGCGATCTTCGCAATCGGGAAACCCGTCGCCTTTGACGCAAGCGCCGAGGACCGCGAAACTCGGGGATTCATCTCGATCACCGTCATCCGCCCGTTCGCCGGATTTACAGCAAACTGCACATTCGACCCACCCGTCTCCACACCAATCTCGCGCATCACGGCAATCGCTGCGTCGCGCATCTTCTGGTATTCACGATCAGTGAGCGTCTGCGCTGGAGCGACCGTAATCGAGTCGCCGGTATGCACACCCATCGGGTCAAAATTTTCAATCGAGCAGACGATGATGACGTTGTCCGCGAGATCGCGCATGACTTCGAGCTCGTATTCCTTCCAACCCAGAACGGATTCTTCGATCAGGCACTCGTGTACCGGCGACAAATTAATCCCATTCGACAGAATTTCGATCAGCTCTTCGCGGTTGTATGCGATGCCACCGCCCGACCCGCCCAGCGTAAAGCTCGGCCGGATGAGCACCGGGAAGCCGATCTTCTGGGCAAAATCCATGCCATCGCGCAGGTTGTTGACCAGCATGGACTTCGATACATCCAAACCAATCCGAATCATGGCGTCTTTGAAGAGCAGGCGGTCCTCGGCCTTCTTGATCGCCTCGAGCTTGGCGCCAATCATTTCCACGCCGTACTTGTCGAGAATGCCTGCATCGGCCAGATCAACCGCCAGGTTCAGCGCCGTCTGCCCACCCACCGTCGGCAGCAGGGCAAACTTCCCCGACTCCGGCCCCATCATCGCAGACTCTTTGCGAATGATCTCCTCAACGTACGTCAACGTAAGCGGCTCAATGAAGGTACGATCCGAAAACTCCGGATCGGTCATAATCGATGCCGGGTTCGAGTTCACCAGCACCACCTCATACCCATCCGCCTTCAGCGCCTTGCAAGCCTGCGTCCCCGAGTAATCAAACTCGGCCGACTGCCCAATCACAATCGGCCCCGAGCCGATCACCAAAATCTTCTGAATATCATTTCTGCGTGGCATCGTTTTCTTAACGTCCTGACTTCAAAATCAATGTTCGTTAGTATGAAGGGTACGGGCTTCAGCCCGTACATTTTGCTCTTCTGAAATGCGGGGCTTTAGCCCCTGAGGGAACTCACTGCTCGGAAAACCCATCCACTTGTATAAGAGAGAATCCTCAATCAGTCGGGCTTCAACAGGATTCAACTGGATGTAATTGAGATGCCTCTCCCAATCCTCTCCATCCCGAATCCGATGATCTGTAAACCCCGGCTGCCAAATCTCTCCGTTCATTCCATGCTCTTGCTTGATCCGAAACGAAAATCCGCCCTTGATCAGTTGCACCGATTTCTCAATCGCCCCCGCCGGGGTCAGCAAAACATGCAAATGATCCGGCATCACAACATAGGCATGAAGCATGTAACCAGTTCCGTCATAATGCTTGAGCACATCCACCATCAACTCTGCATATTTCTCAACCTGGAAAAGGCTTCTGCGCCCATACGTCTGAGTCGAAATAAAGTAGGAAGACTCACTGCTTCGAATTTCTTCTCGACTCGGACGCATCCCTTTACCTCAGGGGCTAAAGCCCCAGTCTTCTCCTCATTTGGATGAACAGGCTGAAGCCCGTGCCCTTCCACTCGATCCGGCTTTCCTCACACGAAACGGCGCGGCTAATGCCGCGCCCTTTTCAAAACTAAAAAACCCATTCGCCACTGCGTGTGTTCAAGAATGTGGACCGCCTCATCCCTTCCACTCATCCATCAAATTCCGAAAATCCCGGAACAAGTAATGCGAATCATGCGGCCCCGGTGCAGCCTCGGGGTGATACTGCACGCTGAACAGAGGCATCGTCTTATGCCGCAACCCCTCCAGCGTATTGTCGTTCAGATCCACATGCGTCAACTCCACCTCATTCGCATTGATCGACTCCGGATCAACCGCAAAATTGTGGTTGTGAGCGGTAATCTCGACCTTGCCGGTGGTCATGTTCTTGACCGGATGATTCCCGCCATGATGCCCAAACTTCAGCTTGTAGGTCTTGCCGCCCAACGCGAGGCCGGTCAACTGATGTCCCAGGCAAATCCCAAAAATTGGCGTCCTGCCCATCAACCCGCGAATAGCCCGCACGGCATAATCCACCGGCTCAGGATCGCCCGGCCCATTCGACAAAAAGACCCCATCCGGCTTCAGCGCCAGCACTTCCTCCGCCCGCGTCTCCGCCGGAACCACCGTAACCCGGCAGCCCTCGCGCGTTAACATGCGCAGAATGTTCAGCTTGATGCCGAAATCATAAGCCACTACATGCAGCAGCGGCTTCCCCAGTTCCTCAGGCTGCGTCCCAAAAAGCAGCTTGTCGCCGGTCTGATTCCGTTCATCAGAATCGTCAAAGCTGAACGCCGTCTTCGTCGAAACCACACGCGCCAGATCCCGCCCATCCATCTTCTGAATCGACCGAGCCTTCGCCACCAGCTTTTCCGGATTCGACTCCACAGTCGAAATGCACCCACGCATCACGCCATGCGTCCGCAGATGCCGCACCAGCGCACGCGTATCAATTTCCGCCAGCACCGGAACGCTATACCGCTCCATGTACTCGTCCGTCACCTGCTCCGAACGCCAGTTCGAGCTGACCGGCGAAAATTCGCGCACGATCAACCCCTCGATATAAGGCCTGGAAGCCTCATTATCGGCCTGATTCGTGCCGTAATTTCCAATTTGAGGATTAGTAAGGACTACGATCTGGCCCGCATACGAGGGGTCAGTCGCTATTTCCTGATAACCAGTAAGTGAAGTATTAAAGACCACTTCGCCCGAGACTTCGCCCGGTGCGCCGTACCCTTCGCCCGCAAAAATGCGCCCGTCTTCGAGCGCAAGAGTCGCTTGCATCGCGTCTCCCAGGAGTGGATTCATCCGAT
>JANYDG010000070.1 GCA_025359885.1 Acidobacteriota bacterium | reverse complement strand
GTCACCGGCGGTGCCGGCTATATCGGTTCACATACCTGCTTGGAGCTGCTCGATGCAGGGTGTGATGATCAAGACCTGCGTGAGTTTGTGAAATGCAGAGCCTATGGCTCCGGCCATAGTGCGGAAGAAATTGAGCCGATCAGGAAAATCAAATTGCAGGGAGATGCAAAGTGATGCGGGCGCCTAGGTCAAGAATTATCCCAAGCTCATTGATAGCATTATCAGTTATCGGCGGAGCTTTGCTTCTCGCATCGTTAAAGGCCGATGTTCTCGCCCAGACCCAGACCCAGACCGGGCCCGATCCCGCTTCACCTGAGTTCTTCGCGCAAAAGGTACAACCAATCCTGGATGACAACTGCTACTCCTGCCACCAGGATTCACTATCTGGAGGCTTGCGACTGGATAGCTATGCTTCAATCCTGAAGGGCGGAAAAAGCGGGTCTCCCATTGTTCCGGGCGACCCCGATTCCAGTCTGCTGATCGCCATGATTAGAAGACAAAACAAGCTGAAGATGCCTCCGAAAGTTCCACTTGAGCCCTCGGAGATTGCAACTCTGACGGCATGGGTGAAGGCGGGAGCCAAGGCATCGAGTGAGCTGTTGGTGGCAGGTCTAGACTCAACTGAAGCAAAGCAGAATAAGTCTCAGGCAGATACAACGGTGATGACTCCCCCGGGGTCAGAGGCTACTTCGCAAAAATTGACTCCGAAGGCGATAATCCCAGCCTCGGTGGTCACTTCGACCCAGGCTGTTGGCACTGTCTCCGATGCGGATTTCTTCGAAAACAACATACGCCCCATCCTTGCCAATAACTGCTATCGCTGTCATGGAGAGATCACCTCAGGTGGACTGAAGTTGGACTCCCGCGAAGCGATGCTGAAAGGTGGCGCGCACGGTCCTGTCATGGTACCGGGAGACCCAGGCAAGAGCCTGATGATCACGGCCGTTCATCAGTCCACGGCCCTGAAAATGCCTAAAGGAGGAAAACTAACTCCTCAAGAGGTAGTCGATCTTACCCGTTGGATCAAACAGGGTGCCGTGTGGCCGAAGAGTGCTCCAGGCACTGTTTTCTCAGCGTCGGTGAAATCGGGAATCATCACCGAGAAGCAGCGTAAATTCTGGTCTTTCCAACCCCTTAAAGTTGTCAAGGTCCCTGATGCAAAGGGTTCGAACTGGGCGCGGACACCGATTGATAAGTTCATTCTCGCCAAACTGCTTGAGGCCGGCATCAAGCCTTCGGAGCAAGCGGACAAGCGGACTCTCATCCGCCGAGCAACTTATGACTTAACCGGTCTACCTCCAACTCCGGAAGAGGTTGAAACCTTCACTAAAGATAGATCGCCACAAGCGTACGCCAGGCTTATTGATCGCTTGCTCGCCTCTCCCAAATACGGCGAGCGCTGGGGGCGGCACTGGCTTGATGTGGCACGTTACGCAGAAGATGACGTTAGAGGCCTCGATCCTAAAGGTCGGGGATATATGCCATTTTCAGGTGCATACCGCTACCGAGACTGGGTCATCAAGTCGATCAACCAGGACCTTCCATACGACCAATTCTTGCGGCTCCAGATAGCTGGGGACAAAATTCCTGCTAAAACCAAGTCAGAGCAGGACGACTTCCTTACGGCAACGAGCTATCTGGGTGCGGGCCCTTGGGTGTGGGATCAGGCTGAACCGATCCAGGGACGAGCAGACGAGAGAAACGAGCGAGTCGATGCAGTGACACGAGGCACCCTTGGTCTCACAGTTGCGTGTGCGCGCTGCCATAATCACAAGTACGATCCCATAACCCAAAAAGACTATTACGCGCTGGTCGGAGTTTTCGCAAACTCCACTTATAAGGAATATCCCACGGCTACACCTGCGCAGACGGCGGCCTACGAATCAAATCAGGCAAAGCTTGAAAAGCTACAGATCGACTTGCAGGAATATACACGTACCGAGTCAAGGCAGTTAGCAGAGGCTTTGGCGCATCAGACTTCTAGTTACATGGTCGCTGCCTGGAATGTGCTCGGAAAACCCAAAAGTACTGTAGAGGAAGCAGCTGCGCAGGCGAAACTGGATTCAGAGGTTCTCCGACGATGGGTAGACTACCTGTCATTCGCCAAGCCGCTGCAGTACGACTATCTCAAGGATTGGCAAGCAATGGTTTCAGTCGATGGAGGATCGGACGACCAGGCAAAAGTGCTTGCAGATAGCTTCCAGAAGCTCGTTCTAAAAGTAAGCCAGCACGCACGAGACGTTGAGGAAGAGAACGATATCGTCCGCGCGAAAAATGACGTTCCCAAGCATAGGATTCACGACGCCAAGCCCAGCGAATTTGAGACAGACGATCAGTTTTGCCCTGGCTGCGCTCTAGAGTTAAAGACGATTCCCATCGACGAAGCCAAACTCTATTCTGACCTCTTCATTACTCGCTCAGGTGATCAGGAAATGAAGTTCGAGCCCGGAGTTCTCGTGTTTACGGGTTGGGAATTGAACAGCCGTCTGGGGCCCCAGTGGCAGGCTTACATCGAATCACAACAGAAGGAAATCTCTGAAACCAAAAAGAAAGTTGCTCCCGAGAATTACCCGTACGTGCACGGAATGGCTGACAAACCGCAAATAGTAGACGTAAAACTCAACCTGCGTGGCAATCCTCATTCGTTGGGAGATACGGTGCAGCGACGGTTTCTCACAGTGCTTACGTCTCAAGATACAAAACCATATTCACAGGGCAGTGGGCGCCTTGAGTTAGCGAACGACATTGCCGCCAGCCCAATGGCGGCTCGGGTCATTGTTAATCGGGTTTGGAAATGGCACTTCGGTTCAGGGATTGTCAACACCCCTGACAATCTGGGAGTAGTCGGTGAAGAACCGACCAACCCCGATTTGCTCGAATATCTGGCAAACCAGTTCGTAGCAGACGGATACTCAATCAAGAAACTCCAGAGAGAAATTATGCTCTCTGCCACATACCAATCGACAGTTGAGGAGTCTCCCGAGGCCCATGAGAAAGATGGCGCCAACAGACTGTATTCGCACTTCAATCGTCAACGGCTTGACGCAGAACAATTGCGTGACTCCATGCTGTTTGTCGCCGGAGACCTCGACACAAAAAAGACTTCAGGTCCTTCCTCGGATTTCTCAGAGGAGAATGTGCAACCGACCATCTTCTGCAAAGTAAGTCGTTACCGTCTCAATAACTATCTCCAGGTCTTCGATTTTGCAAATCCAAGCTTTACATCTGAGCAGCGATTCTCAAGTAACGTACCACTTCAACAGTTATACTTCATGAATAATCCGTTCGTGTTCAAGCAGGCTGGAATCTTGGCAGAGCGGGTCCACTCAGAGGCGACTGACAAGGATCGGATTGCAAAGCTCTATCAGATCGTTTTTCAAAGAAAGCCCAGTGACCAGGAGGTGGAATTGGGTCTCAAATTCCTCGAAACCTCTCCCGAGAAGGCCGGATACTCAGTCAAAGGAGAGCCGATCACTGCTTGGCGGCAATATGCTCGTATCATGATCAGTTCGAATGAATTTCAATTCCTGAACTAAACACTAGCTCACTTCTCAAACAATGGGATGCTACAAAGGAAGAAGACGAATATGCGACATAAGCCCTCGAATCAACCGATCACCCGCCGCGAGGCCCTCTGCAAGATGGGCGCGGGTTTCGGAATGCTTTCTCTGGCGAGCCTTTTGGGTGACACAGTTGCCCGCGCTGATGCGGCTTCAGGGAACGCCTCCTGGATGATTCAAGAGCCTGGCTTCAAGCCTAAGGCTAAGCATGTGATTTTTCTCTTTATGAATGGCGGACTTTCGCAAATCGATAGTTTTGATCACAAGCCGATCTTGGAGAAATACCACGGCCAACCTATGCCAGGCGGTGACTTGCAGCATGAGCGGAAGACCGGTTCGCTCATGAAGTCTCCTTTTAGCTTCAAGAAGTATGGTCAGAGTGGTAAAGAAGTTAGCGAGATATTTCCCCACCTCGGTGACAGCGTTGATGATATGTGCTTCGTACACTCAGTCTTCACTGAAATTCCAAATCATGAACCGGCACTTCTCATGATGAATACTGGAGCCAACTTTGCTGGACGCCCATCGATGGGGTCTTGGATGACTTATGGCCTTGGGTCGGAAAACAAGAATCTTCCAGGATTCGTAGTGCTGTGCCCCGAGGTCCCAACGACTGTCGGGCCACCCCTTTGGGGATCGGCGTTCTTGTCAGCTGTACATCAGGGAACTTATGTCTCAGATAAGGTAGAGAAGGTTGACTTTGATCCCAAGGCCCTCATTGCAAACATTCACAATGAGACCTTCGATCTCAAGCAACAGCGCAAGGAGCTTGACCTGCTTGAGCAGTTAGACCAAATGAATATGAAATCGGCTCCCGGCGCCGCACACGACTCTCAGTTAGAAGCAACCATTGGTGCGATGGAGACAGCTTATCGGATGCAGACGGAAGCTCCTGACGTCTTTGACGTGCGCAAGGAAAGTGATGCAGTTCTCAAAATGTACGGGGAAGGTAGTACCGCACGAGGTTGCCTCACCGCCGCTCGCTTGATCGAACGTGGCGTGCGCGTCGTGCAAATCTATTATGCCAAGGGCGATCCCTGGGATCACCACTTTGACATTGAAATGCATCGTCGAACTGCTCACGATTCCGACCAGCCTTTCGCTGCCTTGATCAAAGACCTAAAGGCTCGTGGGCTTTTCGAAGATACGATCATTGTTGCCGGATCTGAATTTGGTCGCACGCCAGTCGTCGAGATGGGAAGTGGATTCAACGGCGGTCAGACGCACAACGGTCGCGATCATAATCCGCACGGCTTCACGATGTGGCTCGCCGGCGGCGGAATCAAGCCGGGGTTCACATACGGCGCAACCGACGAATTTGGATGGAAGGCGATCGATAAGCCAGTACATGTGCATGATATTCATGCCACAATCCTGTACCTTCTCGGCATTGATCACACCAAGCTTACCTACCGCTATAGTGGTCGCGACTACCGACTAACTGATGTTTCTGGCAACGTGATTCACGACATCATTGCCTAGCGTGTCCTTCGTCAGTCGGGTAGTCGTCAAGATTCGTAGCTTCGTATGGCTCTTAAGCAAAGGTTTGGAGAAGGAATCAATGAAGGTGTGGATCTGTACCCTGGCTTCGATATTGTTTCTCGCTGTAGGAACTGAGGCGCAATTCCACGATCCAAACGGCGGTGACCTCGAACGCGGTACAATTCCCTCGCATTGGATGACCGGCGGACCTAAGTGCATGGAGATGCCTGAGTGGCAGGTCCATGAATACAATCCAAACCTTTACATTATGCGCCAGTCCGGTTGTACAGACGCTGAGATGCCATTCCTCTACTTGTTCTTTGGTAAGGAACGTGGCTTGCTCTGGGACACAGGTTCGCGAAACGGAAATCTGGCGCCTGCCTTTCAGAAAGTCGTACATAACTGGCTTGAACGAAATCATCGCAGCAGTATTCCAGTAATCGTCACTCATTCCCATTCCCATGACGATCACACTTTCGGTGATGCGGCTCTGCAGGCCTTGCATGACCCGGCAATTCCGATCACATTCATACCTGCAAAGATCCCAGACACGCAGGCTTTCTTCAACATTCACGTTTGGCCATCGAGCATTGGAGCCGTTGACCTTGGTGATAGGGTGTTGAATATCATTCCGATTCCCGGACACGATGTCGTGAGTATCGCTCTGTACGATCAACGCACCGGCGTCTTGCTAACGGGTGATAGTCTTTACCCAGGCAGGCTCTACGTCCGAGACTTGAATGAGTTTCAGGCCAGCACAGAGCGATTGATTGAAGTTATCCAGGGAAAGCCTGTTGCCCATATTCTAGGTAATCATATTGAACAATCGGATACGCCGTTTCTGGATTATCCCATTGGCTCTATCTACCATCCACGGGAGCACACCCTGGATCTTAGTTTTGGTACGCTTCTTGAGCTCGAGAGCGCGCTAAAGTCGATGAATGGGGAACCGCGTCGGATGGCCATGAGGGATTTCACAATTTGGCCACTTTCACCGAAGGAAAATGGCCTCGGACCTGAGATGGAAGAAACCTACAAGCAGACTCAGGCGAAACAGCTGGGCGATAAGTGGAACCAACCTAAATAAAAGATGCGCCCAAGGGTCACTCAAAACGATACAAATCAAGTGCTTGAGCTCTCAATGTGCCCTGGATTGTAGGGCTGTCTGGGTATGATGCAAGCTTTCTCCCGATGGACTCCACATTGAGAATGTGGAGAATCGTTAATGGTTTATGACTATTTCGAACGGCTGATTCGGTGAGAATTGCGAGTCATAAAGCAAAGTTGTCGCGGAAATCGGATTTCTTTATCTCTATGGACTTCACACATTCTCTATGAAACGCTCGGTATAGGTACTTCCTCTTAACTCCCCAATTCTCAGCGTTGTTGGAATCACTGCCTGGTTTGCACCTTAAAAGAGAATCAAATCATGCTTGATCCACAATAAAGTCAGGGGTGTGTTCTAAGGTCGGCATTCATTGCATAGGTTCTGGATGACACGACGACTTATCAACCTGGCATAACACGAAGTTTCACCTTATCGCAGTGGAGGCGACGCCGGATGAAGTGGCTAAAGTACGCAGTCTTCCTTATGATCTGTTCTCTTTCTTTTTCCCTGCCAGGTTCTGCACAAACTGCAGTAACCTCGTTGCACGGCGCCGTTTCAGATTCCAGCGGAGCCCTTATTCCCGGAGCTCATGTGCTCATTAGAGAAACGCAAACCGGATATAAGTCCGAGCATATTGCTAACGACCGAGGAGAGTATTCCTTCGAGCAGATCCCTCCAGGGCACTATACCGTCGAAGCGACAGCTACCGGTTTTGGCGGGCAGAAGTTCGACGCGGAGTTGCTCGTGAACCAGCCGCGGTCAGCGAATTTCAAGTTAACGGTTAGCACAGGTACAGAGTCTGTAGAAGTTGATGCGACAGAAGAATTGATGAATACATCAGACGCGACCATGGGTACACCATTTAACAATCAACAGATTCGGTCCCTGCCCTTTGAGGGCAACAACGTTCTTGATCTCCTGAGTCTTCAAGCGGGTGTCCTGTTCCTCGGTGACGGAAAGCAGGCAGCTCAGGATGGTGATAGTAGGAGTGGTGCAATTAACGGAGCTCGTTCTGATCAGAGCAATCTCACGCTCGATGGACTCGATGATAACGATCAGGGACGCGGCTATTCCTTCTCTGGCGTTCTTCGCTCGACGCGAGATTCTGTCGAAGAGTTTCGTGTCGTGACGACAAACGCCAATGCCGATTCCGGCCGCTCTTCCGGGGCGCAGATTTCGCTTGTAACCAAGAGTGGAACAAACGCAATTCACGGCAGCCTGTATGAGTTTCATCGTCCAACGAATACGGTTGCAAATGACTGGTTTAACAAGTCGGCGCAGTTGAATAGTGGACTGGGAAATCGTCCGCCAAAGTACCTTCGCAATACCTTCGGAGTTTCTGTCGGCGGGCCTGTTCTTAAGAACAAGCTTTTCTACTTCGCCACCTACGAAGGTCAGAAAATTGCAGAGAGTGTTCAGGTGAATCGAAATGTCCCTCTGGCAAGCTTTGTCGCCGGAAATCTGACTTATGTCAATGTTGATGGAAGCACGACTACACTGAGTCCCTCAGATATCGCTACGATTGATCCGAAATGCAAAGGTACCGGTTCTTGCCCGTTAGGGGCGGGTGTGAATCCCGCAGTCCAGGCTTACTGGGCCAAGTATCCCAAAGCAAATAGCAGCAACGGAGGTGATGGATACAACCGAGGGACGTATAACTTCCCCTCAGCTTCCCCCCAGTCATTGATCACAAATGTTCTTAAACTCGACTACAACCTCAATGATAGGCAGCGGTTGTTTCTGCGGGGCAATTTACAATCAGATAACACCTTGGGCGAGGCTCAGTTCCCCGGTAGTCATCCCACGGCTCAGATTTACGATAACTCAAAGGGAATTGCTTTTGGTCACATCTGGAATCTGTCGAATTCAATGGTGAACAATATTCGCTATGGCTACGTTCGTCAGGGGTACGCTGTTCGCGGTTCCACAACTTCTGACTTTGTAACCTTTACGGGTATTGACAACCTCAATTCCACTAGTAATACCTCTGCAGTGATAAGCATACCGGTTCACAATGTCATAGATGATTTTACGTGGAGCAAGGGAAATCATACCTTTCAGTTCGGGGGCAATTTTCGCTCGATCACTGATAATCGCGCCGTTGATGCGACCCTCTACAAGCAGGGCAACGTGACCTACAGTTTCCTCACCATCGGCAGTATCGCTGGTCAGGGCACAAGCTTGGACCCCGGCGCATTTGGATACAAAGCAATCAACCCGAACTTCTATGGCGCTTATAATCGAGCAATCGCTGATATTACTGGATTGATCTCCCATGCGTCTGAGTTCTTTAATTACTCTGTGTCCGGAAGCGCACTTACACCGTTGCCGCCAGGTGAGTGGACCAAACGCAGTTTCTATGCCAATGAGGCTGAATCTTATGCCCAGGATAGCTGGAAGGTCCGGCAAAATCTTACTTTGACGTTTGGTTTGCGGTATGCTCTCTTGCAGGTCCCGTACGAGCGTAATGGTCAGGAAGTTATTCCGACCTTCGATCTTGGTAAGTGGTTCAACACGCGTGTCGAGAATGCTGCAGTTGGTAAGAGCGTGCAACCGGACATTGCCTTCAGGCAGGGTGGTAAAGCTAACCATCAAAACGGCCTCTGGAGTATGGACAAGCTTGACTTTGCTCCTCGGCTCTCGTTCGCATATGCACCTACCTCCAAGTCATCAATTCGTGGTGGCTGGGGTCTTTATTATGATCACTTCGGTCAGGGCATCGTAAATTCCTTCGATGCACAAGGTTCCTTCGGCTTGTCTTCAGCAGCGGCCAATGGTGTTGATCAGGATGTCAATACTGCTCCCCGTTATTCAGATCAGACCTCTGTGCCTACGAGCATCATCCCGTCGATTACTTCTTCGGGTAAATTCCCCACCACTCCTCCGCCAATCCAGGCTCTAACCTGGGGGATTGATAGCTCACTCAAGACCCCGTATTCACATGTCTACGATTTCTCAGTTCAGTATCAGGTCGCGAAGGGGACCTCTATTGATATTTCATACAACGGTCGTCTCGGCCGCCGTCTTATGCAGATGCGTGATATCGCGACACCACTCAACATCAAGGATCCCAGGAGTGGTAGTGACTACTTCACCGCAGCTACCAAGCTGTCAAAGTATTACGATGCAGGTGCGACGATTGATGATGTGAAGACAGATCCATATTGGGAAAATGAATTCCCTAACGCAGTTGGTGGTGGGCATTCGGCTACACAGAACATTTACAACGACCAGTTTCAATATTTTCGTGGTAACGAGACCGCAGCGCTTTACGATCTCGATCTTGGCTACTACGGCAACACCCCAGTGGACCAGCAGTTCCGCTACTTTGATCCCCAGTACGCATCACTGTATGTTTGGTCCTCTGTCGGAACCAGCAGTTATCACGCACTGCAAGCATCTCTCCATCATCCAATGGCAAACGGAGTTAGCGTCGATCTGTATTACACCTTCTCGAAATCTATCGATCTCGGGTCGGATGCTGAACGTCTCGCACCGAGTGCTTCCTCTTCAGGGGGGACTTCTTTCAGCCAGATCATTAACGTTTACAACATTAGAGGTAACCGGGGCGTTTCTGACTTCAACACGAAACATGCAATTACAGGAAACTTTCTTTCGCTCCTCCCGTTCGGTCGTGGCGCGGCCATCCTTTCAAATGCAGGCAGGCCACTTGATGAGATCATTGGGCACTGGAATCTCAATGGTCTCGTTCACTGGACCAGCGGTCTGCCGTTCTCAGGCGATGACGGTCTCGGGTGGGGTACCGACTGGGCGGACCAAAGCTTCACCGTCCACACGAAGCCAATCAAGGTGGGCGGTCACTCCTATGCAACCGGCAGTCCCAACGCTTTCAAAGACCAGAAAGCGGCACTGGCCAGCATTCGTGCACCATACCCTGGTGAATCCGGCGAACGCAACGTATTCATCGGCGATGGATACTTCAGTGTAGACGCTGGCCTTTCAAAAATCTTTGATATTGTTGAAAAGCAACAGCTTAAGTTTGCGGGAGAGGCATTCAACATCACCAATTCTGTGCGCTTTGACCCACACAGCATCTCCAACGATCCCTTTGGTAGTCCAAGTTCCTTCGGAAACTACAGCGCAGTCTTAACACAGGGAAGACGGATGCAGTTTTCCCTGCGTTATAGTTTCTAACGTCGAACAGCTTTCTCCTGATGGTTTCAACCATCAGGATCAATCCCAAAAAGGACCAGGCTGATCCCCAGCGACCTGGTCCTTTTGCCTGTTCCGGGGACGAGGATTGTTCGCCACCTCTGATGAACTTGACGTACGGTACTGATTGCTGCCACAATCTCTTTCGTTCACTGGAGTGTTCGCGCGCGCGTGCGGCGAGCCCCTCCTCTGACACACGAGGAATCTAGTCCGGCTCTAAACAGAGACTCTGCGGGACCCGGACCAGATGGATGCCCATGGCAAGATTCAGATTCGGTCTCTCTTTCGCCCACCCTCTCATCACCATCCCAACCATGGCGTTCTGTCTCGCGCTCCTGCCGGCGTCGGGTATCTGTCTCCAACCTCAGCAGCTCGTCTCCGCTCAGCCTTCCATGAACAATCTCGCTCCGGTTGGTATCCAGAGCACTGTCACCACTTCACCCACTGCACTTTCCCCAGAAGACCTTGCTGATCTCCACATGGCAAGAAGGAGATACCAGGCTGCTCTCGAGGTGTACCGCAGCATTCCAAACAAAAGTGCGGCAGTTTGGAACAAAATCGGAATTGCAAATCAGCAGATGTTCATGTTAGAGGCTGCACAAAAGAGCTATGAGATGTCACTGAAACTTGATTCGAAAAATGCCGATGTGATGAATAACCTCGGAACAATTTTCTACTCGCAGAAACTCTATAGCTCAGCCGAGCGATACTATCGAAAAGCTTTAAAGATAAAACCAAAGGCCGCGATCATCTATAAGAATCTGGGCACAGTATTGCTGGCAGAGGATAAGTTCAAAAAAGGTTGGGAGTGCTATCAAGCTGCCCTCGCCTTGGACCCCGATATCTTCGAGAGGGCAAATTTATATCGTGTCGGCGGACCTACGGCCAGCCAGAAGCGCGGTGCGGTGAATTACTTCCTTGCCAAAAGTTATCTCCATGTCGGTATGACTGATCGGGCCGTGGATTATCTCCGGATGGCGATTGACGAGGGCTTTACAGACCGCAAGCGACTGATAGCCGACAAGGAATTCGCTGTCTTGAGAGGAACTTCAGCCTTCGAGCAGCTCCTGGCTGAGCAGCAGACTCAGTAGCAATTGATCACGATGAACGCCGCCTCATTGTCACCCCGGTCAGTCCACGGAGTCTTGCTGCCGCATTCCACTCCTGATGCTATTCTGACTTGTTTGCCCAATCCAAACCAGGAGTGAAAAATCCCTAGTAGACGGTGAACGGCAGCGACCCAAACACCGCACACCCGTTCCATCCGGATGGAAAGTTCTCCACGAACACACTCAGGTTGGTAACCCTGGCGATATCCGCCGTCGTGATCGGAACTGAGAGGGAAGTCGCACTTGCAAAGGTCGGCGTCCGGTAACTCCCATTCACTGAAACCAAGGATCCTGGTGTGAAGCCCGTACCCGTCAGCGTAAGCACAAAGCCCTTTCCACCAGCTGCGGCGGAACTTGGAGTCAATGAAGTCAACCTGAGAGGTGTCGTAGTCGTATTGAAGTTAGCATAGACCAGGCTCTCATCATTCGCCGTCAGGGTAGCAGGGTTGGTTGTTCCTGTTATATCGTTACTCCACCCGGCAAAACTCCAGCCTGCCGCAGGGGTAGCCCGATAAGTCAGTATCTGGCCTTTGGAATAAAATCCATCAAGCGATGGAGATGCAGGTGTCAGTGTCGCGCTTCCTCCACACGGTGGATAAGAAAAGTTTGTTCCGGCCAGATACTGCGCCGTCATCGTGACGGTAAAGGTTGTCGAGGTCGCTGGAAGGGAACTGATCGTATGCGTCAGCGCACCATGATCACTCCACTTGCTGAAAACATATTTTGAGTTGGAACTGTAAGGGTATTCGGGTGAAAAGAGACTGAGTGTATGGCTGCTTTTGGGGGTCCATGCACTATCGTAATCGGCAGAAAAGTTTTTCGGAAGGTAAGCGAAGCCGCCGTCCACATAGGCATAAAGATCAGACGAGAACGTCACGGGCGACGCCGTCACCGTATATACAGCACTATTCGAGAACTCTGCCGTTGCGTTGACAGGATTTCCAGTGTCAGGCGCATAAAAGTACTTTGGGTTCAAGCCCAAACCACCTGGCAGCCAGAATGGTCCATTATTGAACTCGTAGAAGTTCCACCCGGGGTTGGCGGTCGCAATAAGTTCCACGCGCTGCCTTGCGATAAAGTATTCGCCTGGGTTTCCCGTGTATGTCTTCGGCAATGGACTTACGGCCACCGAGCCAGTGCCGGAAGGATAGACGGTCGAAGTATAAGGAACCAATTGGATGAAGTTTGCTGAAAACGTGGAATATTTGGGTGAAGTCACTGGAAAGCCGACTTGCCCATTCCCCGGTTTTACTGTGATCGTGTGAGTTTGGGTTGCATTGTCATTCCACCGTCCATAAGTATAGTAAAAGGTAGTTGCGACTGAACTGTTGTTGATATTTCCACTTAAAGACTGGACGCCTGTCGCCACGCTCAGAGTATGAGTCGAATTGAGAGCCCAGGGATAACTGTGCGGTGTCGTGACGACCGCGCCGTCCACAACTACTTGTAGCCCAACCGGATTGGATGTAACTGTTACCACTGTTGGAGCCACCCCATACAGTCGCAGGATACCTTCCTTATCAGCGGCAGAGTAGTCTGCTGTTCCAATCGGCATTCCTTCCGCGCTCCCCAATGGAATTCCGGCAGGAATCGACTCGATGACCGGACCACCGTTGCGAGAAAAAGAAAATGCTGGATATTCCATGAGCGAGGCATAGTCAAAGAGCGATAGGTTCTCATGGTTATCCGGAGTGATTAGGAAATTACCCCAGGAACCCTTGATGACATTTGAATAGTTCACTGTGATATAACTTGATCGGTCGATGCGTGATTGCTCGTGCCACAGTCCGATAACATGTCCCATTTCATGAAGCAATGTGCCTGCAGTGCAAGCGGTCGATCCCGTCATCAATTGACCAGCCACAGCCTCGTAGCCCTCGAGCGCTTCGCACTGGCCACTAAAGTCATTGGGATTCAGGCTAATATCGACATAGTAGGGTCCCTGAGTATTGGGTGAATTCCAAAGTGTCCACTGAATAACACCGGCAAAGTCAGCATTGAAAGTCGAGATTGCGGCATTAATCTTCGTCGTTGCGTTTGGGTCAGACGCTGCGTCCACTTGATAGTAGACCGTCGCCACCCCGTTGACCTTTGGCCAGAGTGCGGATTTATAAGCGACAGCGACCAGATTGGGATTGGCGCGTTGACCGCCTGGGTCGCCAGCGACTGAACTTCCGGAAGTTTTCTGCCCGCTCGCAACAGGCAAAGCAGTGAGAAATACTATGCACGCAATCAGTGCTGGAAGCCCGAATCTGTTCCGATTCATCTCGTCCCCTTTTCGAAAGAGTGGCCAGGGATCCTTTTGCAAGTGGAACCTTGTCTCCGCCAGAATTAGCCACTCCAGCCTTTCAATTTCCCGAGAGACCTGTCAAGCGCTGTCAGGAATCAATTGAGTCATATGAGCTGGTTACCTCGAGGCATCTGTGGCTAAAGGTGTTAGGGTAAAACGCTTTCCTGGTGCCTGATTGTCCGCAGCGAAAGCCCACTCGCCCGATGAACACACTGCTGCATCTCCGCCGCAGCCGCCAGTGCAATCTCCCGCGGAGTGCTCCCTCCGAGATCGAGCCCCATCGGTGAGTGGAGTCTCTCCAGCCAGGCCGTGGTTTGCGCAGCAATGCGCCACCCCGGAACGCCTTCGCTTTCGGCGATAGTAGCCAACATGTCAGCGGTTCTACGCCGAGGTCCGAGCACACCGATATAGGTCAGTTCTTCCTTGAGCAGTGCAGTCAGGATGCGGGTATCCTGCTCCAGGCTGTGCGTCATCACCGCTGCAACGTCAGTCGGGCAGAGCGCGAGCTTTGGGAACTCCCCGCGATGCAGCACATGCACGTCATCCGCATCAGCAAACCGGGCCCGCGTTGCCAGGTGAGAGCGTCCATCGGCTACAGCTACATACCACCCCAGTTGTCTCGCCTGTTTCACCATCGGCAGAGCGTCATCTCCTGCCCCAAAAACATAGAGGCCCGGGCGAGCCGCGGACCACTGTACGTACACGCGTGAAGCAGACCCGTCTGCACAGCAAATCTCTCCGGTAAAGGATTGCTGCCGCTCAAAGCAATCCTTTGCCAAAGCGACAAGATGTCTGTGGTTCCCCGCATCGAGGTTTTCCGTGGGCTCGGGCGGCCAATAAGCTCGGCTTCCCGCGTTTTCGCCGTCCAGCACAGTCGCAATCGCGATTGGAAGGCGTTCGTGATATGCCTTGATCAAGCGTTCAAAAAGCTGACCTGCAGTCTTGCTTCGCTCCAGCAGTACATACACAACCCCACCGCAACCCATGCCAAACGGTACTTCACCATCTTCCGCTTTGGTTGAATAGCGCCGGATGATTGTTCCATTTGTTCCGGTTTCGGTATGCCAAATCGCCTTGCGGGCCACCTCGGCCTCCAGGCATCCTCCGCTGATGGTGCCTGCTCGCCTGCCATCAGCAGCGATCAGCATGCGTGCCCCCGGCTTGCGATAGCCAGAGCCCTCTACGTCAACAATTGTGGCCAGAACATACTCTTCCCCGGCATCGCGCAGACTGTTCCACAGGGGAAGTAACTGGTCAAAATCATTCATAGCGGTTTGTCTTATGCCTCGCGAACATCCGATTTGAGCAAGTCTTCTATGCGCACCGGAATTTGGCGCACTCGTACTCCAGTCGCATGGTACACCGCTGCTGTAATCGCCGGCGCCACCCCGGCCAGTCCAATCTCCCCTACGCCACGTGCACCATATTCATTCAGCGCCAGATCTGGATGATTCAGGAAAGTCACGTCAATCCTGGGTGAATCAGCGCACGTCGCCATCAGGTAGTCCGCCATATTGCCGTTGATCGGCTGGCCGGTCCTCTGCTCATAATTGGTCTGCTCCAGCAGGCCCATTCCAATGCCCATCACCACCGCCCCAAGTATCTGGTTCGTCGCAGCCTTCAGGTTAATGATGCGGCCCACATCCACCACCGTCACTACCCGGCTCACCCGCAACCGCGCAATCTCGGGCTCCCACTCAACCTCCACAAATTGGGCAGCATAGGAGTGCAGAGAAAGGTCCTTCGCCTTTGGATCATCGGATGTCGGAATCGTTTTACCTTCGCCCGTGATGCCGCTCAGTCGCGCCAGCTTTACCACGTCTTCAAAAGGAATGCCCGTCGAAGGTGACTGCCCTGAAACATGAACTCGACCCTGGCTCAGTTCCAACGTGGCCGGGTCCTTGTCCAGAAAAGCCGAACCGCTCGTTGACACAGCCATCTGCATCAGTGTCTTGATAGCATTCGCAGCAGCCCCTGAAATAGCGGGAAGGGCACTGGCGGTCGCCCACGACCCACCCGACATTGCACCCTCCGGAAGATTGGTATCGCCGATGATTACGTCAATGCGGTCAAAGGGCACGCCCGTCTTCTCATGCATCACCTGCGCCAGCACCGTGTACGTTCCCGTCCCAACGTCCTGCGTTGCAGAGCGAACACAGACTCGCCCATCCGCACAAAGCTCAACCGTCGCCGAAGCCCCAAACCGGTAAGCACCCCAGCTCGCCGCAGCCATGCCCCAGCCAAGGATCTTTCCATCGCGTCTCATCGAACCAACCGCCGCAGTTCGCTTCTCCCAGCCAAATTTCTGCTTGCCCGTCTCCAGGCACTCCTTCAGATGGCGTGAAGAAAATTCCTGCCCCGTCCCCTCGTCCTTGACCGGCTCATTACGCAGTCGCAGTTCCACTGGATCAATCTTCAGAGCAATCGCTAACTCGTCCATGGCAGATTCCATTGCAAACAGCCCCGGCACCGCCCCCGGTCCGCGCATCGGCGAGGGAGTTCCCGTATTTCGCTGAACCAATGCCGACGTCACTTCCAGGTTCGGTACGCTGTACAGGTAGGGCGTCGCTTCACCACAGCCCTCATCGATATCGTCGATGAACGAAGTGTGGTTCAGATAATCCTGGCGCAACGCAACCAGTTTGCCCTCAGCCGTCGCCCCAATCTTGATTTGCTGCTCACATCGCGGACGATGGCCCACGTTGGTAAACATCATCTTGCGCGAGAGGCTCAGCTTCACCGGACGTTGAATGCGCCGTGCCGCCACCGCTGCTAAGGCAGAGTGTGGCCAGGGAAACAGCTTGCCCCCAAATCCCGATCCAAGAAACTTGGTGATCACCTGTACGTTTTCGCGAGGCAGGCCGAGCACCTGAGCCATCGCCAAACGGTGATTCCACACCCCCTGAGAGGTCTCGTAAAGCGTAACTTTGTCGCCTTCCCATTGCGCCACCGTCGCATGCATCTCGATCGGATTGTGCGTTTCAACCGGAGTAATGTAGTTCTGGTCGATCTTCACCGCCGCATTTGAAAAAGCCTTGTCCACTTCCCCACGCTTTGAAACGGATTTGCGCTTGCCCTGGTAGTCGCTCAGGCTTGGCTTCAGCGAAGCAGCTTTCGTCTCGTACTCCACCGTCACGGCCCGGGCGGCAGCCGTTGCCTGCTCCAGCGTTTCACCGACCACGAGCGCGACAAACTGCCCCCAGTGGTAGATCCTCTCGTCTTCAAATGGAGGCCGCGCCTCGCTCGTAGTCGCAGAAAAGTCATTTGGGACCACGCGATAGAGCCTGTCCATGTTGCCGTAATGCAACACCAGCAGCACGCCCGGCATCTTCTCAGCCACCGACAGATCGATCCGCTTGATGCGCCCGCTGGCAATCGTGCTCTGCACCGGCACTGCGTGGGCCATCGAGGCAAAATGAAAATCTGCAGTGTAATGCGCCGTTCCGGTAGTCTTCAGCGGGCCGTCAATACGCGAAACTGCCGCTCCAATAATGTCTTTGCCCAGGCCGCCCGCCGCATCCATTCCCATCGCCATCTTTCCCTCTCCCTTGACTCGCTGCAGACCTACGCCGTTGCCATTTTCAGAGCCCGCGCCACGCAACGCTTGGCAAGCTCTACCTTGAATCCGTTTTCCGGCAGGGGCTTTGCGCCCTTCAGTGCCGCTTCTGCCGCCGCGCGAAAAGTTACCGCGTTCGCTGCCTTGCCCACCAGCGCTGCCTCTGCCTCGTGTGAACGCCAGGGCCGCGTTCCCACTCCGCCCATCGCCACGCGAATTGACTTGATGTGCCCGCCCTCCACCACAGCCACCACCGCCGCAGAAGAAAGCGCAAATTCATAGCTCGCCCGGTCCCGCAGCTTCACATACACCTGCTTGCCACCCTTGGCAGGCGGAGGCAACTCCACATGCGTGATCAACTCTCCCGGCTCCAGCGAATTCTCCACATGCGGCGTATCCCCAGGTAACTTGTAAAAGTCGCCAATCGCCACCGTCCGCTTGCCCCCGTTGCCGTTCGAGCCCGTTCCCTGGATGTGGATCACCGCCTCCAGCGCGGTCAGCGCAACGCACATGTCGGAGGGATGCGTTGCAATGCACTTGTCGCTCGTACCCAGCACCGCCATCATTCGGTGATGACCTTCAATCGCCGAGCAGCCCGATCCAGGCATCCGCTTGTTACACCCCCCAGCACTCGGGTCGCGAAAATAGGGGCAACGCGTTCGCTGCAGCAGGTTGCCTCCCGTTGTCGCCATATTCCGCAACTGCGGTGAAGCCCCCGAAAGCAGCGCCTCAGACAGCACCGCGTAGTGGGCCGCAACTGTGGCATGGTTGGCCACGTCGCTGTTCCGCACCATCGCCCCAATCATGAGCCCACCATTGGGCAGCGTCTCAATCTGCCCCAGCGGCAGCCCGGAAATATCTACCAGCGCCGTCGGTGCCTCCACGCCCATCTTCATCAGGTCAACCAGCGTCGTGCCGCCGGCGATAAACTTGCCGCTGCTACCAGCCGCTTTCTCTACCGATCCAGCCTTTTCATAGGTAAAGCTCTGCATCACAACCCCCGCCAACTCAATGGCTCAAAGTGTCACAAAATCCGGTTGCCCATCCTCGCCAAGTCGTTGTTCTTCCGGCCAGGGTGGCAGTAACGAACTCTCAGGCGCTCACCGGAACCCCACGCACCTGCTGCACCGCCGCGACGATGTTCTGATACGCCCCGCATCGGCAAATATTGCCAGCCATGCCGTGCTTCACATCTTCGTCTGTCGGGCCAATCGGCTCCTTCAGCAGCGCAACCGCAGACATGATCTGCCCAGATGTGCAATAGCCACACTGGTATCCGTCATGCTCCACAAAGGCCGCCTGCATCGCGTGCAGATTACCCGGCTGGCCAATGCCCTCGATCGTCGTCACTTCCTTGCCCGCCAGCATCACCGCCAGCGTCAGGCAGGAATTCACACGCCGCCCATCCACATGCACCGTGCAAGCGCCACACTGCCCATGGTCGCAACCCTTTTTCGTCCCTGTCAGGTAGAGCCGCTCGCGAAGCAGGTCCAGCAAAGTCACCCGCGGGTCAAGACCGCCTAACTCAACCTTCTTGCCGTTCACCAGTACAGAATTTGCCACGACTGCACCGTCTTCAGCCCCCCTGGAACCGACAGCGGGTTCGGCCGTCAAGGCCAGCGGGGAAGCGCCAACCACCAGGCTCGTTGCCCCTAAACCTGAGAGAAAGCTCCGTCGGCTCAACCGCCCGCCAAACCCGGCCTCTCCCTGGTCGTCACCCACTCCAAGCGGTTCCAGTCCCAGCATCTGCTGATCCGGCCGCAGTTTTGGTGTCTCTTCCATCCTGACCTCCGATGGCATCAAGCAACCATCCGTCCGCTCATCCTAAACGAACCAGCCCCGCCCCGAACAGGGCAATCTGAAACCGTTTCACCCCAGCAACTCCGCACCCGCATCCTTACCGTATCCTTGCAACAGGACAGATGAATACCGAAAGTCAGATCCCTTCCTCCACAACGCCGCTGACGCTCTACTCCAGAATGTTGAGCATCGCCATCGAAGAAGCCCGCCAAGGCCTCCAGGAAGGCGGGATTCCCATCGGCGCTGCCATCTTCTCACTCGATGGCACCCTCATCAGCCGCGGCCACAATCGACGCGTCCAGCAAGCCGACCCTTCAATCCATGGCGAAACTGACGCCTTCCGCCGCGCCGGCCGCCAGGCCTCCTATCGCGATCTCGTCATGGTCACCACCCTCGCGCCCTGCTGGTACTGCAGCGGCCTGGTGCGACAGTTCCGCTTTGGAACCCTCGTCGTCGGCGAAAGCCGAACCTTCCAGGGTGGCCTCGATTGGCTCCGCGAACTCGGCGTCAATGTCATCGATCTCGACAGCCAGGAGTGCGTAGACCTCCTCAACGGCTACATCGCTGCCCACCCCGACATCTGGAATGAAGACATCGGCGAACTGCCAGTAGCCGACCCCTCAGCATAGAAAAAGCCAGAACATAACCTCATGTTCTGGCTCAGACTGGTCTCAAATTTCGAATTCAGAAGCGGTAAGCCACTCCGCCCGTCGCACGCGCATTCACATGCGTATGCGCTGAATAGCCCTGTTTGTTCGGGTCCAGCACAAACGAAGACGCAATGCCGTCGCCCGAGACGCGAACCGCCCAATGCTTCGCCACTGCATAAGTAAAGCCGCCGCCAATTGCGTACGCAAAGGAGATATTCGGCGTCGCTCCCACATTGCCCGTGTGCGCCCCGCCAAACAGAACATGCAAAAACCCGGTCAGGTTGTCCGAAGGAATATAGAACTCCGGCCCCGCCAGCACCGTCGTCACCGTCGGCTTCGCCACCCCGCTCGACGAACCATAGCTCCCAAAGTCGACCGCCCCGCCAAACCACTTCTTCAGCTTGGCATCCGCACCCACGTTGTATCCGATCAGCGCCGAAGAGCCCTTCACCTGGTTGGCCGAAGAATAAGCCGCGCCACCATACACTTCATACCGCTGCAACGGGGCAACAGCATCCGCATTCGTGGGTTTCGCCACCACCTGGGCAGCCACAGAAACGGGCAAAATCAACGCAAAAACACTCAGCAGAAAAGCACCCTTCACCAAACTTCTCCTCAACTCAATCAAATTCGTGAATCTTTGCTTCACTTCCTATAGACGGGAGAGAAAGCAATCAGTAGGTTCCAATCGAGTTTATCAGTCCGCAGGTCGCAGGCGGTCGATTCGAGGAATTTGGTCCCTTGCACGCAGCAGTGCCCAACCCTCCCGCAATGGGATAGGCCTGGAAGTGGCCTTGCCGCAGAGCCCCCGATCTCTCCGCAGACGGTCTGAATCTACGAGGCGACGGCACCCTCAGCAATCCCCGCTGGCACCGTAAATAGAAATTTGCTCCCCTTGCCCGGCTCGCTCTCCGCCCAGATCCGCCCCCCATGTTGCTGCACAATCCGTCGGCAAATCGCCAGTCCCAGGCCCGTCCCTCCCAGCGCCCGAGAGTCAGAAGCATCGCCCTGCTGAAACCGCTCAAAGATCATATCCAGCTTCTCCTGCGGAATCCCGCGTCCCTGGTCTTCAACCACAATGCAGACCTCGTCCTTCTCAGCCAGTTGTGCACTCAGCTTGATGATGGTCTGCGGCGGCGAAAACTTGATCGCGTTTGAAACCAGCTCCGAGAGCACCTGCAGGATGCGCTCCTGATCCACATGCACCAGAATCTTCGACGAGGCCTCGAACCGGAAGGTAATCTGCGCCTTCAGTGCCGCTTCGTTTTCTACATCGGCCGCGCGCCGCAGAATGTTCCCTGCGGGCAGCACCTCGCGATGCAGCGGCATGCCACCCTTTTCTACCCGATCAAAGTCCAGAATGTCGTTGACCAGACGCACCAAACGGTCGCAATTGCCAATCGCCACTTCAAGCATCTGCTTCTGTTTCTCTGGACGCTTGTCCAGAGACCCTGAAGAAATCAGTCCCAGAGATGCCCGCAAAGATGTAAGCGGCGTGCGCAACTCGTGGCTCACGGTCGAGATGAATTCATCCTTCATCTTCTCCAGCCTGCGGCGTTCTGAAACGTCTTGGAATGCTACGACCATACCGGCTATCTGCCCCTCATCGATAATTGGACTTGCTACATATTCCACGGGTACAGTCGTCCCATCCTTGCGCCAAAAAACATCGTCGCGGATGCGAGCTCCTTCCCGTCGTCTCAATCCAAGGAGAATGGGGCAATTCGCCTTGGAATGTTGTGTTCCATCCGCATGACTGTGATGGATCACTTCGTGAATGTCCTTGCCCTGCAACTCTTCTGCTGTGTATCCCAGCATTTTTGCCGAAGCGGGGTTCATGAACGTTAACTTGCCTTCAAGATCCATCCCATAGATGCCATCGCCAACCGCAGCCAGAATCAGCTCACGCTGGCGTCGCACCAATTGCAACTCGTCCTCTGCTTCCTGCTGCTCAGTCACGTCCATGCCATGCGTCAGCACAAACGAGGCACTGCCCGGCAAGTCCATGCGCCGGCTGCGGAAAGCAATCCGGCGTTCCGTACCATCCTTGCGCAGGAAGGGAATCGTTCCCTGGTACTCGCCAGTCTTGATAATTGTCTTCAGGCTCTCCGCGAACTCCTGTACGCCCGGTTTGCTCATCAAATCAGTCAGCGGCTTGCCCGTCAGATCTTCAGTCCGGTAGCCGAGGCTTTCCGCCGTGTACGTGTTCAATGAGGTCAGCCGACCCTCGATCGTGCATGTAAACACAAAGCCAAGACTGTTTTCGACCACATGCTTGTAGCGCGTTTCACTGGTCAGCAGTGCCTGCTCTGCTTGTCGCTGCCCGGTCACATCCCGGCCGCTTGCAATCAGATATTGCAACTCTCCGCCCAGTCCCAGCAGCGGCCGAAGCGTCCAACTCACCCGCCGGGGAAGCCCCTGGCCCGTTCGCCACAGATTTTCGTACGGCCCGGCCACCTGTCCACTCGCCGCAAGCAGCACCTTGTCCTGTGCCCAGCCCCGCGCCTCGCGCTCCACCAGCACCTCTTCCACAAAAGGCCGCCCAACAATGTCCGCCAGACGCAGTCCGGTCAGCTCTTCACACGGGCGATTGAATCGCACAATCCGCCCCGCCGTGTCCAGTACCGCCACCAGCGCCGGAATCGAATCCAGCGTGGCAGCCACAAAATTTCTCTCAATCGCAAGCGCCCGCTCCAGTCGCTGGCGCGATCGCTGCGCCTGCTCCTGCGCCGCCGTTCGGCTGTACAGCTCAACCCGCGTCACCACTTGGCGGGCCAGAATTCCAAGCAGATTGATGTGTTCCTGGCTGAACCGGTTCTCTTCAATCCCCAGCGCCGCCAGCGTTCCCATCACCCGGTTGCCCGGCCCCACCAGAGGAATCCCAAGATAGGAACGGCACAGCCGCGCGTTCTCAAGCTCCACACCCCCTGGGCGAAACCGCGTGTCCATCTCGGCGTCCTTGACCAGCAGCGGTGCACCCTGCAACACAACCCAATGGCAGGCGCTCGAAAGCCGACCCTGCTCCCGTGCCATAAATCCGTACGTGCTTTTGAACGTAAGCCGCGTCGCATCCACCCACGCAATGTAGGCGTAGTCCGCTCCGGAAAGCACCGCAGCCAGACGCACCAGCTCTTCCAATGCAGGGTCCGGGCTAGCGTCAAAAAAACCAGGCTCCGGAGGCGAAACAGCCATGCGGCTCTCCACGCGACCTTCAACTCGGGTTTTGTCTTCAATCAGGGACATGGCGGCCATTGACTAACGAGGATTAGTATGGCGGAACCGCATTGATTTTGCTCTCGCACAAACGGGTCAACCCGACCCAACCCGCGCCTGCAACAGAAGTAATGGTCAAAAAGAAGAAGTCCTTCTCAAACTACAGTACCCCCAAAAACCTTAGTACTCCCAAAAATCCGTCCACTCAGCGCCCCGCAGGCAGTTTGCAGCAGTCGCCGGCGCCCGCTGGTTCAGCATTTCCCGCATCCAACACCACTTTCCATTCCCCGTTTGGCTCCTTGCGCCATACCGTAAAGTAACGTCCCGTCGTTACTTTAGAATTACCGTCCCGGTCCTTGCTGCGTCCTTCATAGTGCCCCCACGTGTAACCCATATCCCCTGATGGGCTCATCACCGCCTCCGTAGGCGTCCACGTCAATTGATACTCTTTGGGCAGCCAGTTGGCGCTCTTCGCGATCGCATCCTTCCCGTGAACCGGTGCCGATCCCTCGCCCAGCGTCACAGCATCCTCTGCGAACCACGACGCAAATGCCTTCCCACCCTCCTCCGCAGTGGCCTTGGCAAACTTCGCCTCCAGCTCAAACAGCAGCGCCTTGCCGGGCTTCACGGTCGTGTCTGAGAGCGGGTTGGCAACCGCCCCGCCATCCCCGGGCGCCAGCACCTGCCCACCCGCATGGCTTCCAGTAAAAAGGCCCACCAGGCCTACAAAAGCAACCACAATCCATCGCTGTTTCACTCGGATATCCTCCCAGATTGCGCTACTGCCATATCCTATCCCATACCAGAACCGTCGAATTGCCGCTCGCGTAACCTGCCCGATTGATCACAAATCTGCATTCACTTCAGTAAAGATTTGAGGCCATCGAAATCCCATTTTGAAGAATTGATATACTGGGAAGCATCGACTCCGCTGAAAGGCAACGGTGCGTCGGGGGACTGCATTGCTTCAACTCAGATTGCCCCTGGTTTACGCTGGGGTACACCCCAGGCGGAGTTCGCACCCCAAGCCGCACGGCCCCGTTCCTGTAAGGACGCGGAAGGAAGCTGAATGGCAACATTGCTCGACTCCATCCAATCTGCGCAGGATTTGCGCCGCTTCACGCCCGCCCAGCTGGAGTCCCTTGCTGCCGAGATTCGCGAGTTCCTCATCCAGACCCTCTCCCGAACCGGCGGCCACCTCGGGCCCAACCTCGGCGTTGTCGAGCTCACCATGGCCCTCCATATCGCCTTCAACACCCCTGAAGACAAAATCACCATGGACGTAAGCCACCAGGCCTACATCCACAAGCTCCTTACCGGCCGCCGCGACCAGTTCGACACCATGCGCCAGCCCGGCGGTCTCAACGGTTTCATGCTCCGAACGGAAAGCGTCCACGATGCCTATGGAGCAGGCCACGCCGGCACCGCCCTCTCCGCCGCGCTCGGCATGGCCGTCGCCCGCGACCTAAACGGCGGCAACAACCACGTTATCGCCGTCGCCGGAGACGCCGCCTTTACCAACGGCATCTCCTACGAAGCGCTCAACAACATCGCCGAACAAACCAGGCGCTTCATCATCGTTCTCAATGACAATGAGTGGTCCATTGACCGCAACGTCGGTGCCATCGCCAGCTACTTCCATCGCATCGTCACCAACGAGCGCTACAAGCATCTGCACGATTCAGCCGCGCGCCTTATCCAGCGTTTCGGCGGCAAGGCAGCCATCCACGTGGCCCGCAAAGCCGAAGAAGCAGCCAAAGGCTTCCTCTGGCCCTCTATGCTCTTCGAGGAGTTCGGCCTCAAGTACTACGGCCCCATCGACGGCCACAACCTGCCCCTTCTCATCGAAACCTTCAACTTCCTCAAGACTGAAGATCACCCCGTACTCCTCCACGTCCTCACCCAAAAAGGCAAAGGCTATCAGCCCGCCCTCGACAAACAGAAAAAGTTCCACGGCCTCGGACCCTACGACCCCGAAACCGGCGAAACCAAGCCCGCAGGCCAGGTTACCTACTCTGAAGTCTTCGCCAACACCCTCGTCCAGCTTGCCAATGAAGATGAAAAGATAGTCGCCATTACCGCCGCCATGCCCAACGGCACAGCGCTCGACCTCTTCCGTCCCCACCACCCCAGGCGCTATTTCGACGTCGGCATCGCCGAGGAGCACGCAGTCATCTTCGCCGCAGGCCTCGCCACGCAGGGCTTCAAACCCGTCTGCGCCATCTACTCCACCTTCCTCCAGCGTGCATTCGACCCCATCGTCCACGACGTTGCCCTGCAAAAGCTCCCCGTCGTCTTCTGTATGGATCGCGCCGGCCTTTCCGGAGACGATGGCCCCACGCACCACGGCCTCTTCGACATCGGCTACCTCCGCGACATTCCCGACATCGTCCTCATGGCTCCCAGGGATGAGGACGAACTCGCCGACATGATGCTCACCGCACTCCAGATTCCCGGCCCCAGCGCCATCCGCTACCCCCGCGGCGTCGTCGCCGGTGTGCCCCGCAAACCCCGGCCCTCCCTCCTGCCCATCGGCAAAGCAGAAGTCCTCTCCGACGGCCCCGCCAGCCATACCGATATCGCCATCTTTGGCCTCGGTCCCCTCATCACCATGGCTCAGGAACTTGCCGCTCGCCTCGACTCCGAGGGCTTCTCCGCAGCCGTTATCAATCCCCGCTTCGTTAAACCCCTCGATCTCGAAGTCATCGAACACTATGCCCGCCGCGCAACCGCCTTCGTCACCTTTGAAGATCACGTCAAATCCGGCGGCTTCGGCTCCGCGGTCCTCGAAGCCCTCAGCCAGCTCGGCTTCAACATCCCCGTTGTGCGCATCGGCTGGCCTGATCAGTTCATCGAGCACGGCAAGGTTGACCACCTTCGCATAAAACACGGCCTCTCCGTCGAAGCGGCATTTGACCAGCTGCAACCGTATCTGGCCACCATACGCAGCCACACCCGCGTCGCCATGTAATAACAAACGAGGATGACCTTGATTGCAGGCACACCGCATTCCTCACAGCCCTGACTCGGGTCATCAATGCGGATGACGCCCCCGGTTCACCGAGCCAGCAAACAAAGACTGGCTCCGTGCGAAAATAGGGAACACCTCAACCATGCCTGACCAGACTTCAGAAATTCCGCGAACGTCCCTGTGCAGATTCCGTAGCAACCTGCCTGCCGCACGCGCATTCCTCCTGACCCTCTGTGCCCTCCTCTCTCTGTCCCATGCATTCGCCCGCGGTCCTCAAACCCAGATTCAGCTCCCTAAGTCTCTCCCCGCACCACCGCTCGTCCTCGTCGGCGGCACCATTGTCGACGTTTCAGACTGGGGCCGCTCCGCCAACGACCTCCACGATGCCGTCGTCTACATCCGCGATGGACGCATTACCGCAGTCGGACCCCGCGCCGCCCTCCCTATCCCCAAAGGCTCCCGCGTCATCGATTGCACCGGAAAGTACCTCATCCCCGGCCTCGTAGACGGCTTTGCCGGCATGAATAACCAGGGTCAGGCCAACGCCAACCTGTACATGGGCGTCACCACTGTCGTCGCCACCCAGGACGATCACCGCGGTCACCTCGACCTGCACGCCAACCCCAGCCCCCACCTGTATCTCATTGACAGCATTGGCTCCACTGACGACGATAGCCTCCTCGGGAACCATCCCGAATGGGCCCGCAAGCTCAAAGACCTGCGCGATCCCAAGACCCAGCTACCTCGCTCCACCGAACTCACCCCCGAAGATACCTCCCATCAACTCACAGAAATCGCCAAAATGGGCACCCGTGCCCTCTGGCTCGGCCACAACCTCACCGCCGCCAACACCCAGTGGATCCTCGAGCACGCCCACCAGCTGGGCCTCGTCACCTATGGCGAATTCACCGCGACCCCCTACTCCGTCGGCATCCAGGCAGGCATCGATGTCCTCCTCCACATGGGCCGCTATGAGCTGGGCGTCGTTCCCGATGAATTGCAAAAGCCCCTCGTCGAAGATCCAGAAGGCCCAGCCAGTCGCACCGCCTACGGCTACGCAGAGCGCCTCCCCCCCACCGATGCCCACCTCAGCGCCTACGCACGTTTCCTCGCCACCCACCACGCCGTACTCATGCCCACCTTCAGCCTCTATTACTTGAACCTTCCCGATCACCGCAATCTCTGGAAAGAACCCGCCGCCCAGCTCCTCGATCCAGCCTCGCTGCTCTCCCCCTCCGATCCCAAAACCGGCGAGACCGTCTACCCCCTTCCCATCTGGACCCGTCACCTCCCCAACGCAACCACACACTGGATGGAAGAGGGTGCGCGTCACAAGGCCGATCAGCAGGCCGACCGCCTCTGGGCCATCAATCAGGCCATCTTTGAGGCCTACCCCCACTACCTCGCCGCCAGCGGTGCACCCGCTCAGGGCACCATGCCCGGCATCTCTCTCCAGACCGAACTGGAAATGCTCGTCCGTCTCGGCCTCTCCCCCCGCGAAGCCATCGCCGCCGCCACCAATAACTACGCTGAGCAGTTCCACTGGACAGAGCTCGGCCAGATCACCCCCGGCCGCCGCGCCGACATCCTCATCCTCGACGGCGATCCCACCACCAACATCTGGAACGCCCGCCGCATCAACTCCCTCATCCTCGACGGCAACCCCCTCGAACGCGACTCCCTCCTTAAAAAATAGCCTCCCCGCACCACGCTCTAGCTCTTACCTTTCTGTCTGCCTTTGAAACTCCAGGCAATTCAGGATAAAAAGCGGTTACTGCTTCATGCGGAAAACTCTCGCACGAACCACCCGTGGCAGGGGCTTCTCCTGGGGCATCGGGACATCAAATTCAGCTACTTGTCCGGCTTCTGGTGCGCTGTAACCCATGTGGATCCCGGTTCCGCACGATGGATCATACGCCTCGACCATCTTGCCGTTACTTGGCCAGGTGTTCGATCACTCTCTTTGTTAGGTAGCGCTTGAACGTCGCAAACGGCAACTCCAAATCTACTTCTTCCCCCCCGCCAGCTTCTTCTGCCCCTCCAAAAACCGCCGCATCCGGTCCAGCGTCCGCGCCTTCCCAAACACCACCACGCTCTCCAGCAGCGGAGGACTCATCGTCCCCCCCGTCGCGATCGCCCGCAGCAGCATGAAGTTCTCCTTCACCGCCCACTCCTTCCCCTCACCCAGCGCCTTCATCGCCGCCTCCAGCGCTTCCTTCGTCCACTCCGTCGCCTCCAGCACCGCCAATTGCTCTGCCGCAAACGCCAGCGTCTCCTCCAGCGTCCGCTTTTTCGGCAGAAACACCTCCGCCGCAGGCATCACATCATCAGCAAAGAAGAAATGCGTCAGATTCCCAAACTGCCCCAGCGTCTCCACCCGCGTCTGAATCAGCCCCGCAATCTCGCTCAGATACGCGTCTGAAAGCACCGTCTCCCGCAGCGCCGCGTAAAAATCCCCCGGCGTCATCGCACGTATGTACTCCCCGTTCAGCCACTTCAGCTTGGTCAGGTCAAACACCGGCCCGCCCAGCCGGATATTCTTCACCTCAAAGTGCTCAATCATCTCCGCCAGCGTAAATTTCTCTGTCCCGTTGTTGATCTCGTTCGGCATCCCGCCGCCCATCAGGCCGAGAAAGTTCAACAACGCCTGCGGCAGAAATCCCGCCTGCCTGTAATACACCAGCGAAACCGGGTTCTTTCGCTTTGAAATCTTCGACTTATCCAGGTTCCTCAACAGCGGCATATGCCAGAACTTCGGCACCTCCCACCCAAACGCCCCATACAGCAGCACATGCTTCGGCGTCGAAGAGATCCACTCCTCCGCTCGGATCACATCCGTAATACACATCAGGTGGTCGTCCACCACATTCGCCAGGTGATACGTCGGGAACCCATCCGACTTCATCAGCACCTGGTCGTCCACATTGAAGTGGTCAAACGTAATCGCCCCGCGCAGCTCATCGGTAAAGGTCGTCGATCCTTCCGACGGCACCTTCAGCCGCACCACAAAGGGCTTCTCCGCCTCCAGATTCGCCGCAATCGTCTCCGCCGTCAACGCCCGGCAGGTCCCGGCATATCGCGTCGGCTGCTTCGCCGCCATCTGCTCCCGGCGGCTGGCCTCGAGCTCCTCGGCCGTGCAAAAGCATCGGTAAGCCGTCTCGTTTGCCAGCAATATCTCGGTGTGCTCGCGGTAAATCTCCGTTCGCTCCGACTGCCGGTACGGCCCGTAAGGCCCGCTTACATCCGGACCCTCATCCCAGCTCAGCCCCACCCACTTCAACGCATCAAAAATCATCTGCTCGCTTGAAGAAACAAACCGCGTCCGGTCCGTATCCTCAATGCGCAGAACAAATTGCCCCCCGCGCTGGCGAGCATAGATGTAGTTGATCAAACCGATGTAAGCCGTGCCTACGTGCGGGTCACCGGTAGGAGAGGGTGCAATACGTACGCGAATCGGTGCGGAAGAAATCGTCTGTTTAGTCATAAGTGTCAACCCCAATCTTATCAGGGGCTTCCTTGCGGCAAAGGCGCGTCCGGTTTCCTTTGCGAGGGTTGACCAACTTGACCAACTAAACGATTCAGCGCACAATCAAAGCGAAGAGACGTATTCAGGGAGGTCGGAAATGCCCATCACCCAGGTCAACCTCTACGAAGCCAAAACCCAGCTCTCCAGCCTCGTGGAACGCGCCGCCCAAGGTGAAGTGATCGTCATTGCCAAGTCAGGGCAGCCGTTGGCGCGGCTGGTGGCACTTTCCTCTTCAGGAAAAAGTGCGGAGCCGGAGCCACTTCCGTTCGGACAAAATCTGCTCGGGATAAGCTTCTTGTCTCCAGATTGGGAGGACGATCTTCCGCCCGAAATCTTTGAAAATGCGGAGGAAGATAACCTCTATCTCACCGAGGCCGCCAAGTGACAGGCGACCGTTTTCTCTTGGACTCCCACGTCCTGATCTGGCTGGATTCCGGGAACCCCAGACTCACATTTCCGATTCGCGAAAAGCTGCGCTACGCTGATCATCGCTTTCTCAGTGCCGCAACAGCCTGGGAACTGAGCCTGAAACAGGCGGCAGGGAAACTGACTCTCCAGGCATCGGTCGGGTCCATGCTATCCCGCTTCCGGCTTGAGGAATTACCCGTAGCCATTCGCCATGGAGATCGAGCTGCGACGTTGCCCTCTTTCCATGGAGATCCCTTTGACAGGATGATCGTAGCGCAGGCGCTCGAAGAAAACCTGATTCTCGTCACGGGAGACCGGCAGCTAGCGCAATACGGAGCGCCCATTCTGTTGCTGTAAGCTTCGGAGGAAGCGCCTGCGACGACGTCAGCTTCCAGCTTGAGCCTGCCCATTCCTCCGGTCTCCCCATCCCACGCGCCCGGCTGCTACGGCTGCTGTGACCTGCCCGGCTGCCCAGCTCCCGACGCAACCTGAGTTCGCGGCGCAGGCACCACCCGCCAATCCGAAAATGCCAGCACATACAACAGCACCAGCCCCCCAAACGGCACCACGATCAGCAGCGAAAGCCACGGCGAAAAACCCGCCTTCTTGCAGATAAACCATGCCGGAATCAAAATGATCGCCACCACAAAAGCAATCAATATCGGCATCATCGCCAGCACACCCATCACTGCGTTCAATGCCGGATCAGCACTGTGCATAGCTGCACTCCCAGGAGAAGAATTTCATCAGTGCAAAGGTACGACGGTCCCCCCACACTCCGCAACTGTTGCAAACTCCCCCGCTATTTCATCGGGACCCCGTCCAGCGAAAGCAGCCTCCCCACCGGATACACCCCCACGCGGTTCTCCTGAAAATAAGGCGATCGCTCGTAGAAGAACGCCAGCCGAGCCTCCGGGCTGGCCGCAAACCGCGCGTCCGACATCACCCTCCGCTCAAACTCCGCCTTGAGCGCCGGGTCTTTTTCCATCATCTCCCTCGCCACCCGCTCCATCACGTAGCCTTCGCCATACTCCTTCTGCTCAAAGATTGAGTCAAAAAAGCCCCATCGCATCGCCGAATCCGGTGCCTCTGGCTCCAGCCAGTGAATCGCCACCTTCGAAAGCCGCTGATTCAGCGCCACCACCACCGACCCCGCCAGGTACGTCACCTGTTCGGTCGTCAGCGAACACTGCCCAAACTTCCCCGGCTCCGCCCCCGCACCTTCGCCTGCAAACATCGGGTGCCGCCCCTCAAACGGAGGCCCCTGCCACTCCATCCCAGAGCAGCGGTACCGCTCAACCGTCCGCGTCCAATCCCCCGTAAGCCTCTCCATCCGCACATCATGCGCAGCCAGCACATCAATCACGCGCGTCCACGCCTGCGGAATCACATACCCGGCAGGCGGTGTCGTAGACAGCGCTACCTTCACGCCCGTAGCCATCGGCAGCGTCCTGTTCCACGGCTCATGCGAATACTTCACCCACATCGATCCCGAAACCGCGCTCAGCTCCCGCGTGTACTTGTACCCGCGAAACAGAAAGGGCGTCGTCTCTCCATTCCACTCCAGCCGCAGCGGAAACTTCCCGTTCCCCAGCGGATGCGCCCCCAACTGCGCCGCCTCCGCATCCGCCCGCGCATTCAGCGCAATCAACTTCGCCGCATCCCTGTTCATGACTTCCAACAGCGCCCGCAGCAGCTCATAATTGCCCGTAACCCTGCTCTTGTACTCCTTCAGCATATGTAACTCAACCAGCATCCCCGGCCGGTTTTCCAAAATCATCTGTCCTGTCGAAAACCGCGGCGGATTATCGCTGAACGCCAATCCCTGCGCCGGGTCCGTATCATCCCGCAGATTGATCGTGCTTGGCGAGGCCACATGTCCCGCCGCGTCCACCTGCCGCTCTAACTCCGGCGTCACACTCTCTCGAATCCACTGTGCCGTCCCCGGTGCCACATCCGGCCCTGCATCAATCGCAAATGTCACGTCGTACTGATAGTCCGCTCCGTCCGTGACATGGTCATCGACAAAGAAATCAGGCATCCACCGATGGAGTAACTTGAGCAATGCCCGCGCCTCCGGAGCATCCGCCTTCATGTAGTCCCGATTGAGATTGAGATTGGTTCCATTGCCGCGCCAGCCAATCACTTCCGGCCCGTTTTGGTTGATTCGGTTATAGGGTGACCGGCGCTCGTGACCGTCGATGTTATACACCGGTATAAACACCAAGACAGCATGATCCAAAAGCGCGGCACGCGACTTGGTAATGACAATATCCCGCAGCAACGCAAGACAGGCGTCCTTCCCATCCATCTCTCCGGCATGAATGGAATTCTGCACCAGCAGAATGACCCGGCCAGAAGCATGGATCTTCGCCGGATCGAAAACTCCGTCCTTCGACGCAATCACCACCCTCAACGGCCTCCCCTCACCTGTCCGGCCAAACTCCTCCACCTTCACCTGCCCGGCCGACTCTGCCACGACCCTGTCCAGATACGCCATTGTCTCCGCGTAGTCAGGCGTCGTCCGGTAGTCCGCAACCTCGGCAGGCGTTCGCCAGTCCCCGCCCGTCTGGGCCAGCAGCGCAGGCAAGCCGCAGACCATCCCTGAAACACAAATCCCCAAACCAACCATTCGATTCATCGCCCACTCCTCCAATGAAAGAAGAGCCGGAGCAACCGCCCCGGCTCGTCCCTCGTCCCTATTTCCGATTCCCTACGTGATATCTTCCGTATCAAACGCCGGCACAATCTCCCGTCGCTTCGGCACCCCATGCACCTGCGTCAGCAGGTCCTCGACAATATCTTCAAGCTCACGCTGGCTCTGCACCACCGCCGACATGCTCTTCAAATCCTCAGGATCGCGTACCCGCTCCAGCAGCACCACCGCGTGCGCCTGCGCCACATGGTCCAGCCCCAGGCCCTCAGGAGTCTTCGCCTTGATGCTCACCTGGTCCAGATCCACGCCCAGCAAATCTGCCACCCGCACCCGCATCTCCCCCGCAATCGGAGAAATCTTCGGCGCAGCCAGCACCAGCGTCGTATCGATATTCACAATCCCATACCCGGCATGTTGAATCTCTTCCAACGCCAGGTTCAAAAAAATCGAAGAATCCGCATCCTTCCACCGCGGGTCGTTTGGCGGAAAAAATGTCCCGATATCCCCAGCCGCTACTGCACCCAGCAACGCATCCGTAATCGCATGCAACAACACGTCGCCATCAGAATGTCCGGCCAAACCCGAATGGTGCTCCAGCCGCATCCCGCCAATCACCAGCGGCACACCAGCCTTGAATGCATGAGAATCCCAACCAAACCCAATCCGTGTATCCATATGTTCGAACCTATCCTTGATCCTTGACTATGTGCGCAAATTCGATAACTTGCTGACCTGCTGACTTGCTGACTCGCGATCAAGCTAGCCCCGCTGTCTCAAGTAAAACTCCGCCAGCGCCAGGTCTCCCGGATGTGTAATCTTCAGATTAACCTGTGATCCGGGCACCACCGCCACCGGATATCCAGCCCGCTCCACAACACTCGCTTCATCGGTCCCCAGAAATCCATCCGCCTTCGCTTCCGCAAACGCGCTCATCAGCAGCCCACAGCGAAACCCCTGCGGCGTCTGCGCCAGCACCACATACTCCCGCGGTATCGTCGAAGTCACCAGCGCTCCGTGCGCCGTTCGCTCCACCTGCTTCACCGTATCAATCGCCGGCAGCCCCACAATCGCCGCGCCATTGTCCACCACCGCGTCAATCGTGCGCTCAATCGTCGCCGCATCAATCAGTGGCCTCACCGCGTCATGCACCAGCACTACGTCATCGTCCTCGCTCGGCAGCGCCTCAAGTGCATTGGCCACCGATTCCTGCCGGTTCTCGCCACCCTCAACCACATGCACTTTCCCCGCAAAACCAAATTCGGTGGCATGCTCCGCAACCTGTGCCTCCACCCGTTCCATCTCGTTGCGGCGCACCGCCACATAGATAGCAGTCACCCGGGGCACCGCCGCAAACGCCCGCAGCGAGTGAATCAGAATCGGCAATCCGTTCAGTTCCAAAAATTGTTTCGGTTGGGACGCAGCCATGCGCGTACCCACCCCAGCGGCCGGAAGAATCACAAATACCTGCATAACCAGCCGAGTATACAACGATTCCCCCGACCGCACGACTGAGTCATCCCGGCATCGCGATTGCATTGCGATTTAAGATCAGTCCGTGACTGTTCCCACGCTCCCGCTTGACACCACCCTCATCAAACCCGGCCTCCGCCTCGCCATCGGCATCTCCGGCGGAGCCGACTCCGTCGCCCTCACCCGTACCTTCACCGCCCGCGCCTCTGAATTAGGTCTCGTCCTCCACCTCGCCCACCTCCATCACGGCCTCCGCGCCCAGGCGGCTGACGCTGACCAGCAATTCGTCGCCGACCTCGCCCAATCCCTCCACCTCCCCTTCCACACCCACAAGGTTGACACCGCCGCCGAAGCAGCCCCGCACCACGAATCCGGCAAGCCAGGCGAGTCCATCGAAGAGGCCGCTCGCCGCCTTCGCTACCAATGGTTCCGTCAACTCATGGGCCAGGGCCATTTCGACGCCGTAGCCACCGCCCACACCCTCGACGACCAGGCCGAAACCGTCCTCGCCAAATTCCTCCGCGGCGCATGGACCGAAGGTCTCTCCGCCATCCACCCCGTCGTCCATTTCCCTGAGGGCAACATCCTTCGCCCGCTCCTCGCCACCACCCGACCCCAGATCGAGCAATACCTCCTCCAACTCAATCAGCCCTGGCGCGAAGACGCCTCAAACCAGGACCCCGCCTACACCCGCAACCGCATCCGCCACCAGCTCCTGCCCAGCCTCGAACAATGGAATCCCAAAATCCGCCAGCATCTCGCCAACATGGCCCAGCTCGCTCGCGACGAAGAAGACTACTGGCAATCTGAAATCAATCGCCTCGCCCCCCAGCTCTTGCTCACCGGCCGCCCAGTTCGTGGTGGAGGTCGAGCCAGTTCCACCAATCCTTCTGACACCGCCATCGCCATTGACGTAACCCGCCTCGCCGCTCAGCCGCCCGCCCTCCAGCGCCGCCTCCTTCGCCACGCTGCCGCAGCCCTCGGCGCATCCCTCAGCTTTGAAGCGACCGACTCCCTCCATCAACTCGCCTCGCACGGCCGCTCTAGTCAGCAACTGGCTCTCCCCGGACCCATCACCGCAGAACGCACCCCTCGCGAACTCCGCCTCAGTCAAACCCAGGCCAAGCCCGCCCCCACCGAGCAGGTTGAACTTCCCATCCCCGGCCAAGCCTCGGCCTTCGGCTGGCGATTCCACACCCAGTCCGCCACTCTCCTGCCCCCCGCCCTCATCCGCAACTGGCGACCCGGCGACCGCGTCACCCTCCGCTACTCCAGCGGCCCCCGCAAGCTCAAAGAAGTCCTCGACCGCCTCAAAGTCACCGGCTCAGCCCGCACCCAATGGCCCGTCATCGAGTGGCAGGGCCACATCCTCTGGATGCAGGGCACAGAGCTCCAGCTCCATCCTGACGTGCAAATCACCGCAGCAAAAGTCTGACCAGCATCCTCCCCGAACTTCTCAGAGTCCCCGCCAATCTCCCCCGTTCGAATTGCGCAATCCCCCAGCTTTGTCCCCACCCACGATGCCAGATTTGCCTCCGTGGGAGTACAATCATAGGATTGCTGACTCTACAGATCTTCGGCACGTTTACAGGACGGTAACTCTTCGCAACCTTCCTGATTCTTTTCATCACTACCCGGCGTCTAAAGGTTAGCAAGCGGCTCAAGAGCTTCCCTGTTATTGCTCTGGAGCCCCCAAAAAGGAGTCCTGGTGAACTCGACCGTTAAAACAATTATGTTCTGGGCTTTCATCGTCATCTGCCTCGTGTTGCTCCTCGGAGTGCTTCAGAAAAACGCGGTCATGGGCGGCAAAGAACAAGAACTCGCCTTCTCATCGTTCCTTGAAAAAGTTCAGCAGGGTCAGGTACACGACGTTTCCATCCAGGGAATTGAAGTCAAAGGTCACCTCAAAAACGACGGCAAAGAGATGGCTCAGTTCCACACCATCGTCCCGTCCAATTACCCCGACATGTTCACCCAGCTGAACAACGCAAAGGTCGAGACCACCATCAAGGACGCGTCAGGCAATCTCTTATGGCCCATCCTGATGAATATTGGTCCCCTCGTGCTCATTCTGGGAATCTGGTTCTTCATCATGCGCCAGATGCAGTCCGGTGGCAACAAGGCCATGTCCTTCGGCAAGAGCCGCGCCCGTCTGCTCTCCATGCAGCAAAAGAAAATCACCTTCAAAGACGTTGCCGGCGTCGACGAAGCCAAGGAAGAGCTCAAGGAGATCATCGAATATCTCCGCGAACCCCAGCGCTTCCAGAAGCTCGGCGGCCGCATCCCCAAGGGCGTCCTCCTCGTCGGACCTCCAGGCACCGGCAAGACCCTCCTCGCCCGCGCAGTCGCCGGCGAAGCCAACGTCCCCTTCTTCTCCATCTCCGGCTCTGACTTTGTTGAAATGTTCGTCGGCGTCGGCGCAAGCCGCGTCCGCGACCTCTTTGAACAGGGCAAGAAGAATGCCCCCTGCATCATCTTCATCGACGAAATCGACGCTGTCGGCCGCCATCGCGGTGCCGGCCTCGGTGGCGGTCACGATGAGCGTGAGCAGACCCTCAACCAGCTTCTCGTCGAAATGGACGGCTTCGAGTCCAACGACGGCGTCATCCTCGTCGCCGCCACCAACCGCCCCGACGTTCTCGATCCCGCCCTCCTCCGCCCCGGTCGCTTTGACCGCCGCGTCGTCGTCGGCCTGCCTGACGTCCGTGGCCGTGAAGAAGTCCTCCGTGTCCACGTCAAAAAAGTTCCCGTCGCCGACGACGTTGCTTTGAACGTCCTCGCCCGCGGCACACCCGGCTTCTCCGGTGCAGACCTCGCCAATATGGTGAACGAAGCGGCCCTCAACGCCGCCCGCGTCAACCGCAAGCAAGTCACCATGTACGACTTTGAGCTCGCCAAAGACAAGGTCCTCATGGGCGCCGAGCGCAAGTCCATGCTCCTCACCGACGAAGAAAAGAAGGTGACCGCCTACCACGAAGCTGGCCACGCCCTCGTCTCCGTCCTCCAGAAGCACTCCGACCCCATCCACAAGGTCACCATCATCCCGCGTGGCATGGCTCTCGGCGTCACCGTCTTCCTGCCCGGCGACCGCCACAACTACACCCGCGAGTATCTTGAGGCCAACCTCGCCATGTCCTACGGCGGACGCGTCGCTGAGGAAATCTTCCTCAACCAGATGTCCACCGGCGCAGGCAGCGATATCGAGGGTGCAACCGACCTCGCTCGCCGCATGGTCTGCGAATACGGCATGAGCCGCCTCGGTCCCCTCACCTTCGGCAAAAAGGAAGAGCAGATCTTCCTCGGCCGCGAAATCGCACAGCACCGCGATTTCTCCGAAGAGACTGCCCGGCAGATCGATCAGGAAGTGCGTCGCCTCATTGACGATGCTTACAAATCGGCCTACTCCCTTGTCGAGTCACACGCCGACGCCATGCACCGCCTTGCGGCAGCTCTCCTCGAACGCGAAACCATCGACGCCGAGGAAGTTCGCATGCTCATCGAAGGCAAGGAACTCCCTGAAATGCGCTCCTCCCTCGCTTCGCCCAGCGATCAGGGTGGCGGAAGCGTGCAGCAGGTTCTCAAGCCCGAAACAGGTCGCGGTGGCCCCGGCTTCCCCGAAGGCTCACCCTCCCCGGCATAACCCCCTCCTGATAACAAATATGGGTAACCCAGGTCTGGATTCTCAGACCTGGGTTCGTGCTTTGCAGTTACAACTGAAGCGCCCCAGGTCTGGTTTTCCAGACCGTGCTTCGGCGCTTCACCAAAAGCCAATCACCCACCCAATCCCCCATCTGCTGTGACTCCGGTCACTGCCCGATTCTCTCCACGGGCGTACCTTCAAGTCAGAGATTTTCTGCCCAGCTGGTTTAGGGTTTGTTCTTCAAGCACTCATCTTCTGAGCAGATACAGCATCCGGGCGTGATTGATTTCCGCACCTGCTGTGAAGGAGGTTGAAATGCTAGTCTGCATGCCTGCAAAAACTCAATTCAAACGCATTCTTGTTCCCATCGATTTCACCGATGTCTCCCAACGCGCCATTGATTATGGCCG
The DNA here is from genome assembly GCA_025359885.1 of Acidobacteriota bacterium. Classification (GTDB taxonomy): domain Bacteria; phylum Acidobacteriota; class Terriglobia; order Terriglobales; family Acidobacteriaceae; genus Acidicapsa. Next base: position 1,147 of record JANYDG010000070.1, on the reverse strand, counting down.
CAGTATTGCTCGCCTTCACGACGCCAGCATCGTACTCGCCCACGTCAGTGAGCCAGTCAATCCGATCGCGCCACCTGAGGTCGTCTGGTTCGATGAGTTCACCGCCACCAAAAAAGATGAGGAGCAACTCGAAAGCAAAGGCGCAGAACTCCGCAGCCTCGGCTTCCGCGCTGAAACAGCCTCTCTCACCGGAGTTCTCCACGAAGAAATCCAGGCCACTGCAATCCAGCAGCAATCCGACCTGATCGTCCTCGGCTCCCACGGACGTTCCGGCATCGCACGCATCCTCTTCGGCTCCGACGCCGAAACGGTCTATCGCAAGGCGGATTGTCCCATCCTCGTCGTCGGGCCCAACGCGCCGCCCGTTGAAGAAAGGCCCTGGCACCCGCGCGACATCGTCTTCGCCACCAATCTCGACCCCGATACCGCACCCGCAGCCGCCTACGCCTACCTGCTCGCAAAAGAGCATCAGGCCACCTTCACCCTCTTCCACGTCATTGACAACGTCCAGTCGAGCCTTGATGAGGAGCGGTCCCTCAAGTTCGATCAGGCCCTCGCTGAACTGCTGCCCGAGCACGAAAAGCCCGTCTATTCCGCTCGAACCCTGATCATCGGCTACCGCCTCGGCTCCACAATCGTCGATTTTGCCCGAGAGCGCCGCTCTGACCTCATCATCCTCGGTGCCCATCCAGCGGCACCTGCCAGCACCCACCTGCCGCGCGGCATCGCCCCAGAAGTCATTTCTGAGGCGCAATGCCCAGTCATGATCCTGCACAGCTTTTAGCCGCGAACGCCAGCCGCCTCCATGCATTTGTTCATCGAGGCAGCCTCCAGGCATTGAAATCTCTGTTTTAACGCCGGGAAATGATCCCCGGCGTTAAAACAGCGGAATCAAGGGGGGCGTCAGCCCTGACGAATGTTTTTCTCTTATTTCCACACAAAAGTAGAGCTTCTCCGCAACTTGCTACGCCAGCACCATCACCACCGCCCCGGCAGCAATCAACCCGCCCCCAACCATTCCCCACAGCGTCAGCTTCTCACCGAGAAACAGCACCGCAAACACCATCACCAGCACCACGCTCAGCTTGTCCAGCGGAGCCACCCGCGATGCCGGCCCCATCTGTAACGCGCGAAAGTAGCACAGCCA
>JANYDG010000017.1 GCA_025359885.1 Acidobacteriota bacterium | reverse complement strand
GTGTCGCAGGTGGAGATTGCGGCGAAGGTGTGCGTGGGAGAGGATGCGCGGCCCAAATCAGTGAGCTTCCAGATAACTTATCCGAATTCCTGCTCGCTGAAGTATGACGAAACCGATTTGAAGCTCCGGAATATGTTGGTTGATTCCGGCATTGAGCCCAGAGAGCCGATGCAGGACGAGAGCGGGCCGGACGAGAGGCCTTTTGAAGAATGACGGTGCTAGAGGCATTTGCCGAAGTACTGGAAAGGCTGGCAGCACAAGCGGGTGCGGCGGTGACACTGAGCGAAGACGAGCTGGGAGAGTGGCCCAGGGACGCGGTGCGGGCGATGCGCGCGCAGAGACTGCTAACGAAGGCCGCACCCACCAAGAGCGCCATTTGTCCGGGATGCGAGCAGCAATGCGCGATGGAGGTTCACACTCCGCCGGTTGAGGACGGCACAGCAAGCCCGTTTATTGTTTGCGACAAACGGGAAGACATAAATCGTGTCCCTGTGCCGGTTGCCAAACTGAGGCAGTGGCGATACAGCGCGGAAGCCGTGGGCGCGTTTGTTGCGCAGAGCCTTGGGGTGAGGGGCGGCAACCAGCGAAGAGCGGACGGCGGGCTGTGGGAGCTTGGCCTTGTGACAGGCAAGAAGCGCAGCCAGATGGTATGCCTGCGAGCGGGCGAGCAGTTGGAACTGGTGGCCGGGCAAAATGCTGTTTCACTAGCGGAACTGGTGAGTTTTAGCGCTGACGGCTATTCAGTGGACTGCGATGCGGTCCGGGGACTGGTGGACGCGGCGACTGGAGACAGCTTTTATACCCCTAGCATTAGACGGCGCGAAGAACGCAGGCAAAGGACACAAGCCCTTTATCAGGACTGGCAGAAGGAGTACCGTGCGTTGAAGAAACACCGTCCCGGAATGTCTGATCTATGGTATTCGCAGCAAATCGCCAAGATGGACCGAGCGCAAGGACGCAACGCAGAAACCATCCGCAAACACATGAAGCGATAAAAAAGTTGGGCGGAATCTTTTCGCCCAAAATATACCTGTATAAACCGAAGATTCAATATGTCTTCCAGAACTTCCGATCTGCTGAACTGGGCCTGAGCCGCGAGTCCACCCCCGTGCCAAATCGCTTTTGTCTGCCGACCGGCAGGGCTTTTATCGCCCAATGCGCACAGTCAGAGTGCTTCCTGAGCGGTACTGAATCGCTCAGGGAGAATCGATAATGACTCATATCATCTTGCGGCTTCCCGCTGTCAAAACGAGTACTGGCCTGTCACGAAGCACGATCTACCTTCGCATCATGCAAGGCGTATTTCCTCGCCCGGTGAGTTTGGGCGGGCGCGCAGTGGGCTGGCCAGCGCATGAGGTGGAGGCGGTGAATGCCGCTCGGATCGCCGGAAAGCAGGACGCGGAGATTCGGGAACTGGTGACGAAGCTGGAAGCGGCCCGCAAGGCAGCGGCATAGAGAAAGGACGGCAAACCATGCGCAAGCGCCGCCCCAGTTACCGGCTGGTGAAAATCAACTATAGCTACACAGTGGAAGAGGTTGCCCGACTGTTTGGCACGCACAGAAATACCGTGCGCGCATGGGTGAACGGTGGACTGCCAACCTGTGACCGCAAGCGCCCCATGCTAATTCTGGGCCGGGAGCTTGCCGCCTATCTCAAGGCGCGCCGGACAAAGAACAAGCGGCCCTGCCAGCCAGGTGAGTTCTACTGTGTGCGATGCCGCGCGCCGAAGCGGCCAGCCGGTGAGATGGCCGACTATATCCCGATTACGGCCAGCCAGGGCAATCTGATCGGCATTTGCCCAGAGTGCGGAGGGATGATTTACCGGCGCGCCAGCCTTGCGAAGCTGCCGGAGATTGAGCGCATTTTGAGCATCACTTTTACGGAGGCGAAGCGGCGAGTAAGTGAGAGCAGTCTTCCTACCGTAAACAGTGACTTCGGCAGGAGTGAGAAACCATGACGAAACACAACCCGGAAAACGAGCGAATCAAGCATCGCTATTTTCACTTTCTGAGAGAGGCGAAGCGATACAGCGATGCCTCAGTGGACGCGGCGGCGAAGGCCCTGAGGCGGTTTGAAGAGGATACCCGGAATCGGGACTTCAAGGCGTTTCACTTTGAGCAAGCCGTGGCGTTTAAGCGGCATCTTGCGCAGCAGACCGGGCAGAGGTCTGGAGAAAAGTTGAGCAAGGTGACGCAGAGCGTGACCGTCAAACAGTTGAAGCAGTTTTTCGAGTGGTTGGCCATGCAGCCCGGTTATAAGGCGCGGATTCAATATACCGATGCCGAATACTTCAACCTGTCAGAGAAGGATGCGCGCATTGCCACGGCGCATCGAGAGGGTAAAGCGCCGACTTTGGAGCAGGTACGGCGAGTGATTGAGACCATGCCTCACGAAAGCGAGATTGAGAGGCGCAACCGCGCTCTGGTGGCCTTCACCCTGCTGACCGGCGCGCGGGATGCTGCGATTGCTTCGATGAAGCTGAAGCATGTAGACCTGGCGGCAGGTTGTGTCCACCAGGATGCGCGGGAAGTGAAGACGAAATTCAGCAAGAGCTTCGTGACAACCTTTTTCCCCGTGGGCGACGGCATTCAGGAGATTGTGGCGAACTGGGTGCGCTTTCTGCGGGAAGAGAAGTTATGGGGCAATGACGATCCGCTCTTTCCGGCGACGCGAATTGCATTGAACGAGGCGCGGCAGTTTGCGCCGTGGGGGCTGGATCGGAAGCCTTGGAGCACGGCCACGCCAATCAGGACTATCTTTCGCGATGCCTTCAACCAGGCCGAGCTGCCGTATTTCAACCCGCACAGCCTGCGGAAGACGCTGGTGCAGCTTGGGGAGAAGCTCTGCAAGACTCCCGAAGAATTCAAGGCATGGAGTCAGAACCTGGGGCATGCGAATGTGCTGACCACGTTGATGAGTTATGGGACCGTAGGGACTGACAGGCAGGGAGAGATAATTCGGGGGCTGGGCGCGGCGCGCGAATCGGAACCGTCCGGTGCGGATGCCATCGCGGACGCAGTGCTTAGAAAGTTGCAGAGTGCGGGCGCGGGCCTTCCGGCGGCGCGTTAGTGCGCCGGTACTATGCCGCACCGTGAAAAGCCAGCACCTTGCGACCCCGCTGTGTTGCCTCAAGAAAGTCGGCCCAGTCCTGCATCATCTTCGCTCGTGGCTCAAGATACAGAGCGTGGTTATAAGCAGCACTCACGGCGTTGCGCGGCGCGTGGGCGAGTTGGAGTTCGATGTGCTCGTGGTTGTATCCCTGCTCATGGAGGATGGTCGAAGCTAGCCCCCGGAAGCCGTGGCCGGTCATCTTTCCGGCATACCCCATGCGCTTGAGAGCGGAGAGGATGGTGTTGTTGCTCATCGGCTTGCTGCTGTCTTGCTCGCCAGGGAAGAGAAGTTCTTGATTGCCTGTTAGCGATTGCAGCAACTGAAGGAGTTCCACCGCTTGCCGGGCCAGTGGAACGATGTGAGGAGAATCCATTTTCATGCGCTCCGCCGGGATGTTCCAACGGAGCGCTTCTAGGTCGAATTCGTTCCATCTTGCGCCGATGAGTTCGGAGGTTCGCACAAAGGTCAATGCCAGCATCTTGGTGGCAAGGCGAGTGATTTGTTTCCCACGGTAGACTTCGATTGCGCGGAGCAGCGCCGCGAGTTCGCTGGCATCGATGCGAGCGAGATTGACCTTCTTGGTTGGCCTCAAAACGTCAGAGGGCTTGAATTCGGCGGCAGGATTGCGTTGCATGTACCCATTTGCCACGGCGAATCTGAAAACCTGCCCCGAGGTCTCAAGAGCGCGTTTCGCCAGATCGGCCACACCCCTGTTTTCGATGGCGCGTACCATTTCCACCAACTCGCGCGGTTCAATCTGGCTGACCGGACGCTCTCCGATACGCGGGAAAACATTGGCTTCCAAGCGTCGCCGAGTTGAATCGACGTGCTGAGCGCTCTTGTCAGCCTTCCAGTGTTCGAGCCAAAGGGAGGCGATGGCTGAGAAGGTGTTCAGTTGCTCCTGGATGGCGGCCTTTTCGGCTTTACGCTGACCCATGGGATCAAAGCCGGATGCCAGCGTGCGGCGAGCTTCAGCGTGCCGGGTTCTTGCCTCGGCAAGGGAAACGTCGGGATAGGCTCCAAAGGCCATCAGCCGCTCTTTACCCTCAAAACGATACTTCCAGCGCCACAGTTTGCCGCCTGAAGGGTTGACCAGGAGGTAGAGGCCACCGCCATCGGCGAGCTTGTATGGGGCATCGCGTTTGCGTGAGTGCCGGATCGCTGTGTCTGTGAGTGCCATTATCGTTCTCCTGCTCATTTGGGGTATTGGGGGTATCTTGGATGGGGGTATATCCGCAATACCCCCAGACGTACCCCCAGTCGGAATCGGCTTGCAAAAGCCCTCTTGAGACAAGAATGGACCATAAATCCATGAAAATCAATGGATTTGTTTGGGATTTTGGCCTTTGTGGGATGGTATTGGAAGGGGAAATGGTGGGCAGTGAGGGACTCGAACCCCCGACATCCTGCTTGTAAGGCAGGCGCTCTAACCAACTGAGCTAACCGCCCGCATTCGTGCGAAAACTGGCCAGAACGGCCTTGTTTTTATCATAGCAGCGTTTGCGATTCCCGAATTGTCAGCAGTCAGATTGCGCAGGCAATCGGATGGACCAAAACACGATCCTGACTGTGAAAAAGCTGCGAAAACAAGTCCACTTCCTCCGAAGGGGGGGTTCCATAAATCAGCGCTAACGCCATGATTTTGAATTACTTACAAGGTGGTTACCTGATGCATTTTGTGCGCTCTTGTACCACTTTTTCTGCGAATTCATGCCGATGTGCGATCGAGACGGGGATTACGAGGAATGGGTTCGGCACGCTTGTTTCAGCCTACGCGGACAGATAAAAGTGATACGCAAAAGATAAGGAAGTAATCAGGCCGGAATTGGTCAGGACGAGCCGGATATCTCATGATTAACCTTGGCCGCGATTGGCCTGGGGAATTGACCCAGCCTGAGATGCACCCCCATGCGCGAAGTTGATACACTCGACCGAGTGAAGCGATAGACAAAATTGACAAAATTGATCATCAACGCAGACGACTTTGGCATGACTGCCGGGGTGAATCGCTCCATCGTTGAACTGAGCCAACTGAAGCCGCAATGCAGGTTGACTTCTGCCACGCTCATGGCTTCGGCACCGGCAACGACTGAGGCGGCCGAAGCTGCAATGCAAATGCCGGGCCTTGGAGTCGGATGCCACGTTGTGCTCGTCGATGGTCTGCCGGTACTTCCTGCCGCGCAATTGCCCACACTGGTCGATGCAGCCACAGGCCGGTTTCGTTCGGCACTGGGCGTTTTTGTTCAGGATTTGTTCCTCGGGCGTATTCGGGCCAGCGAAATCGAGGCGGAAGCTGGGGCGCAAATCGCCAGACTCCAGCTACTTGGCGTCAACCTTACCCACGTTGACACTCATAAACACACGCATATGTTTCCCGGCGTTTTAAGTCCGGTACTGGCAGCTGCAAAATCTCGGAATATCCCTGCTATCCGCAATCCATTTGAGCCAGACTGGAGTCTTGCCGCGACGCCTGGAGCGCCCTTGCTGCGCCGGATGCAAGTCAGGATTCTGAATCACTACCGGCCCTGGTTCCTTCGCCACGTTGCTCAATCCGGTCTGGTTACGACCAATGGTGCTGTCGGCGTGCTGGCGACTGGAACCCTCGACACCGGCACGCTTACTTCCCTGCTCAGTGCTCTGCCCGACGGCACATGGGAACTGGTCACCCATCCCGGCTACAACGACCGAGCACTCGCATTGGCCGGCACGCGGCTGCTGGCTTCGCGCGAAACCGAGATGCAGGCCATGCAAACCGTACTGCTTCCCCCGGAAATTGAGCTTGTTCATTTTGGCCAGTTGACGGCATTTACCGCCCTACAACGTTGACCCATTATTCTGAATAGGTAGCGCAGGCTGCCGCGTCTTCACGACACAGCCGGAGCCACACTGAAGCAGGTCTTATGCGCATTGGAATCACGTGTTACCCAACCTACGGCGGCAGTGGCGTTGTCGCCACCGAGCTTGGTATTGAACTCGCAGCACTTGGCCATGAAGTCCACTTCATCAGCTATTCGCAGCCCTTTCGCCTCACCGGGCGCGAAACTGGCATTTTCTACCATGAAGTTCCCGTCTCGAATTATCCGCTCTTCGAGTTTCCTCCCTACGATCTCGCACTCGCCTCGCGCATGGCGGAGGTTGCAGAGTACTATCACCTCGACATCCTTCACGTACATTACGCGATCCCCCACTCTGTGAGCGCCCTGCTGGCGCGCCAGATGCTGGCGGAGCAGGGTAAGCACCTGCCCTTCGTGACCACCCTGCATGGAACCGATATTACTCTGGTCGGCATGGACCACAGCTACCTGCCCATCACCCGCTACTCGATCCAGCAGAGCGATGGCGTCACGAGCATCTCAGCGTATCTCAAAGACGAAACCCTGGCTAACTTTGGCATAACCCGCCCCATCGAGGTCGTGCACAACTTTGTCAATTGCGACGTCTACAAGCCGTTTGCAGAAACAGAAGCCGACCTACGTGCTACCGCCCGCGCCCGACTCGCCGCTCCTGAGGAATTCCTCTTCATGCACCTGTCCAACTTCCGCCCGGTCAAGCGCATTGCGGATGTAGTGCAGATCTTCGCCCGCGTTGCGAAACAAATTCCGGCGCGGCTCGCCCTGATAGGTGATGGTCCTGACCGCTCTACAGCGGAGTGGTTGGCGCACTCGCTTGGTATTCACGACCGTATTCATTTTCTGGGCAAGCAGGACCGCGTCAATGAGTTGCTCCCGCTGGCAGATCTGATGTTGATGCCCAGCGAGATGGAGTCCTTTGGCCTTGCAGCCCTCGAAGCCATGGCCTGCCAGACCCCGGCCATTGCAACCCGCGTTGGCGGCGTGCCCGAGTTGATTGACGATCAGGGGATCGGCGATGCAGCAACCCAGGGGACCAACGGACTGCTTTTCCCTGTCGGCGACGTCGAAGCAATGGCAGAAGCGTCTGTAGTCCTGCTGCGTGACCCGGAGCGCCACCGAGCGATGCGTTTCGCGGCCCGAAAAACAGCCCAGGACCGCTTCTGCTCGACCCGCATCCTGCCGCGGTATATAAGCTATTACGAGTCTCTGCTGAACAAGCCAGCCCCTTAATCACTCGACTCCGCAGGAATCTCGATCGACACGAGCGTCCCCCGCCCCGGCCGCGAAACGACTGTGAAGCGTGCGCGATTGCCATAGAGCACCTCCAGCCGTTCCTGCACGTTCTTCATGCCGATGCCCGCCCCTTCACGATGGAGGGCCGAGGCCGGTTTCAGCACGATACCTACGCCATCGTCCTCAACCTCGACCACCAGGTTCGCACCCTGCATCCGACTCCGAATCGTGATCGTGCCCCCCTGGATGCGCGGCTCCAGCCCATGCTTGATGCTGTTTTCGATGAGCGGTTGCAGCAGGATGCTGGGCACCAGAACCTCGAGCGTTCCAGGTTCCAGATCCTTGACTACCCGCAGCTTTTCCGGCCCAAACCGCACGACCTCAATGTCGAGGTAATCATCGGTAAAATCGAGCTCTTCCCGGAGCAGCACATACGTCCCATGATCCTTCAGCAGAGCACGCAGCAGGTTGGCAAGCTTCACAATCATCTCCCGCGCCTCATCCGGGCGACGCCGCACGAGCGAAGCGATTGAATTGAGCGTATTAAAGAGAAAATGCGGATTTATCTGCCGTTGCAGAGCGTCGAGCCGCGCCTCCAGCACAAGCCGCTTCTGCTCTTCTAACTTGATTTCTACCCTGAGCGCATTCCAAATCTTCAGGCAGATTCCTACCACCACGGGCGCGCATAACCACACCAGTACCTGCAGCCACCATGCCTCGGTTTCGAGAGCAAAAAGCTGTCGCGGGTACCGGTGAGCAACCCAATCGCGCGCCATCTCCATGCAGGCAATCAACATCAGCAGCAGGATTTGCCGGTCAAATTTAGGCTGCCGCAGGTTGCGACGAACCCACCGATAAATGCTGAGATCGACAAACGGCGTGAATGACCAGATTTCTTCCCGGTCAACCCAACGGCCAAAGATGCCCGAAACCAGCCCCACTGCTACCAGAAACGGCGCTGCGAGATACTCCCCGCGCAGCAACGCAGGCAGCGCCATAACGAGCGCAGCCAGCATCGCCCATAGAGGGCCGAGAAGCAGACCCAGGAGCGTCACTGTCTCTAGAGAAATATCTGCCGCCAAAAAATTCGGTACGGCGATACGCACCCACACACCCAGCGTCAACGGCACCAGGAAGAACGCCATCAGACCCAGCGTCTGCCTCCGTTGCCGGTGCTCGGCAAAAAGTAGCCGCTGAAACACCCGCGACCGTGCCAGCGCGCTCGATACCGAGGCCGCTACACCAAGCTTGACCAGCAGCGTGATGAGGATAAGCTTTTGATCGGCCACGCAACCACTCTAGCACTTGCGCGCCAATCGCAGGAGCCGCTGCGGGCAGCGTAAAATTAGGTATGCCGTTTGAAAAAGTCACAAAAGCAGCCGAAGCAGATTTCCCGACACGCTGGGGACATTTCCGCATTTTTGGCTTTGAAGGAACACTGGCAGAGATGCTGCCCAACTGCGAACGCGGTGCCAACGAAGGCAAAGAGGTTGAAGGCCTGGTGGCGCTGGTCATGGGTGATGTTCACACCCGGCCGCCTGTTGTACGCATCCACTCGCAGTGTCTTACCGGCGACGTTTTCCATTCGCTGCGCTGCGACTGCCGCCTGCAACTGGAGTTGGCGCTGGACAGAATCCGCACAGAGGGTGCCGGGATTCTGCTGTATGAACAGCAGGAAGGGCGTGGCATCGGGCTGATGGCCAAGCTCAAGGCCTACGAACTGCAGGACCAGGGCATGGACACTGTGGAGGCTAACGTGGAACTCGGCTTTGCCGCCGACTGCCGCGGATACGAATTGCCAGCCGAAGTTCTCAAGATGCTCGGCGTCTTCGCCGTTCGCCTCATCACCAACAATCCTGACAAAGTTGCGGCGCTTGAATCTGCCGGTATCACCGTAGTCGAGCGCGTCTCTGCCGAGGTTGCTCCTGAAGAATCGTTCGAGAAGTATCTCAAGACCAAACACGAGAAAATGGGCCATATCGTCGAATCGCTGGTAACCGATTAGTGTTCCAGTCAGTACGATGATGAGTCATTGAATCGCCAAATCAAGAGGGGGAACTCAGGAACGGGTTCCCCCTCTTGTTTTGTCAATGCGGATCTGCGTCAAGGAACCTGAGCGTCTCTACCCTTTGGGCGTCAACCGAATCAGGTTCTTCGCCAGTTTTTCCCACTGCGTGAGCAGAACGAGGCCGCAGGAGCTGCCTGTCTTGGATACGTGCAGTTCAACCAGTTCGTAGATCGAGCGCTGCGCGGTTAAATCCAGATCGTTGAATCGCTCAGCGACCAGGAAGTCCGGGTGATACATGCCTTTTTCGATGAACGCAGCCTTGTCGTCGTAGACCCAGGCAAGACCGCCCGACATGCCTGCACCGAAGTTGATGCCAGCATCCCCGAGCACCACGACCAGGCCGCCGGTCATGTATTCGCAGCCGTGGTCGCCGACGCCCTCAACAATGGCTAAAGCGCCAGAGTTACGCACGGCGAAGCGCTCGCCAGCCCGGCCCGATGCGAACAGCGAGCCGCTGGTGGCACCATACAAAGCAACGTTGCCGAGGATGGTGTGCTTGGTGCTTTCGCGTGCAGCACGCCCCTCCGCACGAAGAATCAGTTCGCCGCCGCACAGACCCTTGCCAACGAAGTCATTTGCCAGACCCGTCAGCGTGAGGGACATTCCCGGAACCGTAAAGGCTCCGAATGACTGACCTGCAATCCCTCGCATTTCAAACTTCAATTCCGATCCATAAGCAGCCGGATTGTTGGTTTTGAACTGGGCAATCTTGCCTGCAAGTCGCGCCCCCAGGGTTCGGTCTTCGTTGGTCACATGCGTGGTCACCGAATACGGCAAATTGGCCTTGTATGCCGCAAATGCTGGTTCAACCCAATCATCATCAAGCGCAGGCTTCTCTTCAGGGCGATCGTTGCGCTCACCCATCCAGCGAATCGGCGAATCATTCTTCTTTGCAAGTTCAGTAGCGCCAAGGACAGGCGCGAGGTTGAGATTCCCGTCAAAGCGCACCTGTTCGAGCAAGTCTGTGCGACCCGTCGCTGCAGCCAGCGAGGGTAAGCCCAGCGAAGCCAGCAACTGCTGGAGCTCATGCCCCAGCTCGTCAAAGAAGCGCACCACGTGCTCCGGCTTACCGCGGAACTTGGCCCGTAATTCCGGCCGCTGCGTCGCAATACCTGTTGGGCAGGTGTTGAGGTGGCACTGGCGGGCCATGTCGCAACCCAGTGCAACCAGCACCGAGGTTCCAAAAGCGAACTCGTCTGCACCGAGCAGAGCGGCAATCAGGATGTCGCGGGCCGTGCGCAGACCGCCGTCTGTCCTGAGACGAACTCGACCGCGCAAACCATTGTGAATCAGTACTTGTTGCGCCTCGGCAAGTCCAAGCTCCCACGGATTGCCCGCGTACTTGATGCTCGAAAGCGCTGAAGCACCGGTGCCGCCCATGTGTCCTGCAATCACAATGTAGTCGGCGTACGCCTTGGCTACACCTGCCGCAACCGTTCCGACGCCTGTCTCTGAAACCAGTTTGACTCCAACAGTTGCCCGTGGATTGACGCGCTTGAGGTCATAAATCAGCTGAGCTAAGTCTTCGATTGAGTAAATATCGTGATGCGGCGGCGGCGAAATCAACTGCATCCCCGGCTGCGCATGGCGCAACCGAGCGATCAGCTCCGTGACCTTGTGGCCTGGCAGTTGACCGCCCTCGCCCGGCTTGGCACCCTGGGCAATCTTGATTTCAATCTCTTCGGCGTGGATCAGGTACTCGGCTGTGACGCCAAATCGCCCACTCGCCACCTGTTTGATCTTGTTGTTGAGCAGCGAAGGTGCGCCATTGACGTCCGCATACACCGCTGGGTCTTCCCCGCCCTCGCCCGTATTTGACCGGCCGCCGAGCAAGTTCATCGCGTGCGTAATTGTCTGGTGAGCCTCTGGCGAAAGCGACCCAAAACTCATCGCCGAGGCAATGAAATTCTTGGCCAGACTGCCCGGAGCCTCTACGGTTTCAACTGCGAGCTCTGGCCCGGCGGGGCGAATCTCGAGCAGATCGCGGAGAAACTGTGGTTGTGGATCACTTGCCTGCGCCGCAAAGGACGACCAGGAGGTAAGAGCCAGCGCCGCACCCTGCTTGGTTGAACCCATGGCCGCCTGCAGTGCGCGAATCGTCTGCGGCTGCCAGGCGTGCGACTCCGCCTCGTCTGCTTTGCGGAACCGAACAAATCCGTAGTCGGGCAGGTCCTTTACCGGCGCAGGTGCGGGCGCAATGGCCGCCGCGGCCACCAGTACGCCACTGTCGCCCGATTCGGAAATCTCGGAAATTGCCTGTTGGTCTCGCCAACAATGCCGCACAGATTTCTCCACCTCGGCGAACCCGATGCCCGACAACGGTGATGGGGTTCCCACGAAGCACTTATCGATCACTTCATCCGCAAGTCCAATGGCATCAAACAGATGCGCACCGCGATAGCTGTCAACCACGCTGATACCCATCTTTGACATCACCTTCGCGAGGCCCAATTCCATGGCGTGCAACGTGTTGGCTTCGCCATTTTCAGGGTTCAGGCCGCGCGCCGTTTCCAACGCAAGCCACGGGCATACCGCCCCGGCTCCCATTCCAAGCAGCACAGAAAGATGGTGAATATCGCGACAGTCTCCCGCCTCGACCGCCAGACCAACCTCGGTTCGAACCCCTTCGGTAATCAAGGAGCGGTGAAGTGCTCCTACGGCCATCGCCATTGGAATCGGCAGGGCGCTCGCTGAGGCTGAACGATCCGTGAGTAGCAGCACCTTGGCGTGATCTGAAATCAACTCGACCGCACGGCGCGAAAGGCGGTCAAGTGCAGCCTCAAGCGTTTCATCTGGCGCAAAAACGCAGTCCAGCACTTCCAGCGGCAAATCGGCAGCCAGCGGGTGTTGTTGATACTTCAGAGCATGCATCTCTGCCAGCGAGAGCAGCGGCGAATGTAACGACAAGCCCGGCAACGGCTCGCGCGGCTCAAAAATGTGCGGCCAGGGACCAAGCCGCGTGTGCATCTGCAGCACAACCGCCTCCCGCAGGGGATCGATGGGAGGGTTGGTTACCTGCGCAAAGCGCTGGCGGAAGAATGCATACACCGGGCGCGGCGCCCGGGCCAGTGGAGCCAACGGCGTATCATCGCCCATCGACCACACCGCCTCCTTGCCCTCTGTCGCCATGGGTGCCAGAATCATCCGCACTTCTTCGCGGGTATAGCCAAAACGATGTTGCAGACGGTTCAGTTCTACTGCAGCCATCGGCGGTGGCGCGTCGATTGAGGCAATCAGCGGCGTGTCGCGGTGAATCAGGTCTTCGTATTTACCCTGATTGTCAAACCGGCAAAGCAGTTCTTCATTCTCCAGAAATTCGTGCGTTTCAAGATCCGCCAGGATCATCTGACCAGGCCCAAGCCTGCCCGAGTGGATAGTTCGCTCCGGGTCCATATCCACCAGACCAGCCTCAGAACCCGCCACGACAAGGCCATCCTCGCTCAGCGCAAAACGACATGGGCGCAAACCGTTCCGGTCCAGAATCGCTCCCACCTGGCGGCCATCGGCAAAGGCCAGCGCGGCAGGGCCATCCCACGGCTCAACGCAATCGCCCGTGTATTGCAGGAAGGAGGACGTGTTGCCGTGATTTGCCGGGGGCACGAGCATGCGCAGCGCTTCTGCGACGGTGCGGCCATTCATTGCCAGCAACTCGACTACTTCGTCCAACGAAGACGAGTCTGAGCCGCCCTCGGTGAGCACCGGATGCAAATCGAGCGAAAGCGTGGCGGCGCGCGCTTCCATACGAGCGCGATTGCCCCAGATTGTATTAATCTCTCCATTGTGCGCCAGCGTCCGGCACGGCTGAGCCCGATCCCAACTGGGTAGTACGTTGGTGGCGTAGCGCTGATGGAATACCGCAAAAGCCGTGAAGAATCCAGGGTCAGCGAGATCCGGGTAAAACTCCGGCAGCAGTCGGCCAGCACAAAGCGCCTTGTAGACCATCGTGGTCGCTGAAATTGAGGCCACATAACCCGGCAACGCGGAGCGTTCAAACTGCTTCCGTACCAGGTAGAGACGCCGGTCAAAGTCCGCCGTGTCTTCTGGGTCTGCAGGTGTCACCAGCACATGCCAGATATCCGGCAGCGTAGAGGCCGCGATCGAACCCAGAATTTGCGGGCAGATAGGAACGGGACGCCAGGCGAGCACGTCAATCTGCTGCGCGGCCAATGCACCATTCAATTCGTTCCGAGAAGCCAAGTCTTCCCCGTCCAAAAACACGACAGCCACGCCGAGAGGCTTTTTGTGTTCCAGGTCAATTCCGAGCGGCAATAACAAAAGGTCGCGGGGAATTGCAGTCATCACGCCGACACCGTCGCTTGACTTACCATCCGCAGCGACCGCGCCGCGGTGCTCCAGTCGCGCCAGGGCTGTCAGAGCATGTTGCAGGACCGCATGCGATGGCTCGCCCGAGAGTTGGGCGACAAAGCCAACGCCACAGGAATCCGAATCAAACCGCGGGTCAAGAAGATTCTCTCGGCCTCTCCGATTCGATTGCATCGCAGACTTCGCAAGGCGATTACCGCCCGGTTCCATCTCAAACGGACTAGAAAGATCAGAATGATGACAATTGTGGTCCATACGTAACTATACGACCTCTTGAATTGAGAAATCCACACGAGTAAGCGTGACGGCGAGGACACCAGCGGCAGAGTGACCACGCGGAAGAATGGGGGCGAGCCGGCTACAACATTAAGAAATCGAAAAAACGACGGTCGCATTGCATATTTATACAGAGTGTCGTATATTTATGCAAGCGCGGTCCTTTTGATGGGACTGCGCTTTCGATTTGAATTGAAATGCGGGCTGAAGCTTAACTTCAGGATACTTCGGATCAGGAAGCCGCCGAGCGCAGGATGAAAACAGAACGCCACAATGCGATACAGGAACTGGTTGGCAGCTCGCTGATCCAAAGCCAGGATGAACTGCGCCGCAAATTGCGCCGACGCGGCTTCGCCGTTACTCAGGCCACACTCTCCAGGGATTTGCACGAATTGCATCTGTTCAAGGGTCCTAGCGGATACACCATGGTCAACCCGAACGGCAACGGCGTTTCTACCGCGACAGCCCTTGACGAGGAAGAGGATGATCGTCCCCCAGGCGTGGCCGAGTTACTTGAAACCTTTGGGATGCGCAGCCAACAGGCGATGAATTTGGTGGTCATCGGTACTGTAATGGGTGGCGCGCAGCCGGTGGCAGCGGCGTTGGACTACGAGCAATGGCCTGAAGTCATTGGAACCATCGCCGGCGATGATACGGTGCTGGTTATTTGTCAGGATTTGCGTCGAGCTGGAGAAGTGCAGGCAAGGCTGCAAAGCGTGCTGGGCAACTAGGGTTGGGCTCACGATTTTTGGAAGGATTGACGCAGGGGCGATGAGTAAAGCAGTGCAAACAGCAGTTTTAGGAATAACCGGCTACTCAGGTGCAGAGTTAGCGCGACTTCTGGTGCGCCATCCGCGGTTGGCCGGAAAATCCCCCGTGCTTGTTGGCCGAGTCGAGCCAGCCGGAGTTCCTCTCAGCGAAATTCATCCGCAGTTAATCGATAGCCACGGCACCGGATCGCTCTGCGTCCAGCCATTTTCCTGGGAACTGCTGGCAGATCGCGAAGTCGAATTTCTGTTCCTCGCCACACCGCATGAGCTCTCTCGAGAGCTTGCACCAGAAGCGCGCAAACGTGGTCTACGCGTCATTGATTTAAGCGGTGCCTGGCGCCTGCAAGAAACAAAGCACCGGGCCGTCTACGGATTTGAAGATGAAGGGTCAGTCGCGGCTCTGCAAACGCAGGCCGAGGCAATTTACGGAATGCCTGAACTGCATCGAACTGAGATTCGAAGAGCCAACCTCGTTGCAAATCCAGGCTGCTATGCCACATCGGTAATTCTGGCGCTTAAACCTCTCATCTCTGCGGAGCTCCTCGACCTGAACCACGGAGTCGTCTGCGATGCAAAGAGCGGTGTCAGTGGTGCAGGTAAGAGCCCTACGGCTAAGACGCATTTTATGTTTGCCGCCGATAATCTGTCTGCCTACGCAGTCTTCACCCACCGGCATACTGGCGAATTGCTGGAACAGTTAGACATTGGGTCTAACAACCTCACGTTCACGCCCCATCTGCTCCCGATTCCTCGGGGAATCCTTTCGACAATCTACGTGCGCTTTGCTCACCGGCAAACAACTGAAGCAATCGAGGCGTGCTACCGCAAGTTTTTCAACAACAGCCCCATGGTTCGGTTCACCGGCACCAGGCTGCCACAAATCCAGGATTCAGTACGAACATGTTACGCGGATATCGGATTCAATCTGGCAAAAGATGGGCACCGGGCTGTCATCGTAAGTTGCCTTGATAACTTGCTCAAGGGTGCTGCCGGGCAGGCCGTACAAAACCTGAATGTCATGAACGGCTGGGGCGAGGCGGAGGGTCTGGAATGAAATACGTAATCAAGCTCGGTGGCGCAGGCCTTGAAACCCCATCGCTCCTCCAGGGATGTGTGCGCGCGATTGCCCACCTCGCGCAGGATGGCAATCAGGTCGCCGTGGTGCACGGCGGCGGCATCCAGCTCACGAAAACACTTGCGCAATTAGGTAAGAAGAGCGAGTTCATCAATGGCCTCAGAGTTACGGATGCAGAGACGCGCGATGTAGCCCTGATGGTTCTGGCTGGCCGTGTCAACAAGACGCTGGTGGCAGCTCTTGGCTCAGTAGGTCAGCCGGCCGTTGGACTCTCTGGCGGCGACGGCCTGATGTTTCGTGCTCGCAAGAAACGCACCGAGCCGGACCTGGGCTTTGTAGGCGAAATCGCTGCCAGTGACCCCCGCTGGATTGACGCGATCTGGCGATTGAATGGCGTGCCCGTCATCTCTTCCATGGCGCTGGGATTTGACGGCGAATACTACAACATCAATGCCGACGAAATGGCCGCTGCCTGCGCCTCCACCTGCCGTGCCGACGCGCTCGTTTTCCTGACCGACGTACCAGGCGTGCGCGGAGCCTCAGGCGAAGTGGTGCGGTGGTTGAGCATTGACCAGATTGCAGAAATGGCAAAGTCGGCCGTCATCTCTGGCGGCATGTTGCCTAAGCTGAGCGCCTGCCGAGAGGCTCTGCTGCATGGTGTGAAGAGAGTGCGCATTTTGCCTGCGGAAGCTGCCAACGTTTTGCCGGATCTCTGCACTTCGCGGGTAGCTCAGGGCACGGAAGTGATGGTAGCTTAACGCGAGAAGTTATTGGCTTGGTAGAAAGGTGTTTTGAAATGAAGCTGGAAGCAATACAGGCAATTGAATCACGAGTACTGCTGGAGACATATGAACGCAATCCCCTGCTCTTTGAGCGAGGCGAGGGCGTTTACATCATCGATGAAAACGGAAATCGCTATCTCGACCTATTGAGTGGCATCGGGGTCAACGCGCTCGGCTATGCGCACCCCGCAATCGAAGAAGCAATCCTGCGCCAGAGCCGCAAGCTCATCCATACTTCCAACCTCTATTTCCACAACGGACAGGCTGAACTTGCGCTGCGCCTTACCGAGCGCACAGGTCTTGACCGCGTGTTCTTTTCAAATACGGGCACCGAAGCTTGGGAGGCCGCGATGAAATTGGCCCGCGCCCATGCCGGAGTGTTGCGTGGTGAAGGCAAGACCATCGGCACAAAATTCCTGGCACTCGATCAGAGTTTCCATGGGCGCACCTATGGATCGATCTCGACGACTTACAAAGCCAAGTATCGAGATCCATTCGGGCCGGTCGTCCCCGGAGTGGATTTTGTGCGCTTCAATGACGTCGCTGATCTCCGCGCAAAGTTCTCCAGCGACGTGTGCGCTATTCTCGTCGAGTCGATTCAAGGCGAGGGCGGCATTCGTCCGCTGACCGAGGAGTTCTTTGCCGCCGCCCGTGAACTTACTCAATCTACCGGTGCGCTGCTGATCGTTGATGAGATTCAAGCCGGCATGGGCCGTACAGGTAAGTGGTGCGCATATCAGCACTATGGCATTTTGCCGGACATTGCAACGCTCGCGAAGCCCCTCGCTGGCGGAATACCGCTGGGCGCAGTGCTCTGCACAGAAGAAGTCGCCCGTGCAATTCATCCCGGCATGCACGGAACCACATTCGGCGGCGGTCCGCTGGCATGTGCTGTTGCGATTGCCGTCATCGATACGATGGAACGGGATGGCCTGCTGCAAAATGCAACCGAAGTTGGTGATTATTTTCAGGAACAATTACAGGCACTCGCCCACAAGCATGAATCGATCATCGACGTGCGTGGCAAGGGCCTCATGCTTGCAGCAGAACTTAACTCACCAGACCTCGCCAAATCCGTCGTACGCAAGATGCTCAAGCGGCACATCCTCATTAACTGTACCAGCGACACTGTGCTCCGATTCCTGCCGCCCTATATTCTGCAAAAGACGCATGTCGATGCCGCGATCAGCGCTCTCGACGAGATACTCAACGAGTTAGTCAACATCACCATCGTAGGCGTAGCGGAGACAGGGGGAAAGTCGCGTGGCTAGCAAAGTATTTGAGGAACAGCAGTTGAAAGCAATTCCTGTGCAGCAGGATCAGGACATTCTGTCGGCCGCCGTGCGCTTGGCAGGCGAAGATATGTGTTCCATCAACGATCTGTCGAGCGCAGAGGTACGGGCCATCATGAAGCTCGGGCACGACGTCAAGCGCAATCCGCGTGAGTATCGTCATGCTCTCGATGCCAAGCAGATGGTGCTCATGTTTGAGAAGGCAAGCCTGCGTACGCGGCTTAGTTTTGAAACTGGCATCAATACGATGGGCGGGAATGCCATCTTTCTGGACCAGACTAACTCGCCCCTTGGGGAGCGTGAGTCCATTGCCGATGTTGCGCGCAATGTAGAGCGCTGGGTCGATGTCATTGTGCTGAGGACTTACGCGCATGACACGATCACCGAGATGGCCGCAAACTCGCGCGTCCCTGTCATCAATGCACTATCTGACTTTGAACATCCCTGCCAGGCGCTTGCCGATTTCATGACACTCGAAGAGCACTTCGGCTCAGCCCGCGGTCTCAATTTCACCTATGTTGGCGATGGCAATAACGTCTGCCATTCGCTCATGTTGACCGGCGCTCAGTTAGGTGCCAACGTCACGGTTGCGACCCCGCGGGGCTACTCCCCAGACATCGAGATAGTCACCCTCGCCCGCGAAAAGGCTGCGGCCAATGGCTGCGAAATCCGCCTGACGCAGGACCCACTTTCCGGAGTTGAAGGCGCCGACGCTATCTACACCGATGTCTGCGTAAGCATGGGCTTTGAACATGAATCCACCAAACGCGCGCCAATCTTCCGCCCCTTCCAGGTCAATGAAGCCTTGATGGCGCGGGCCGCTCGGAACGTGGTGTTTATGCACTGTCTTCCGGCACGACGCAATGCTGAAGTCACAGACGCAGTCCTCGACGGGCCGCAGTCTATCGTCTTTGACCAGGCAGAAAATCGCATGCATGCGCAGAAGGCTTTGATGCTCTTGCTCCTGGGCGGACTCACAAATACCAGTAGTTTCAACGGGATTGTATAAGCAGGATATTACTCCCCCTGACGAACACCGCCGTACCCTTGAAAAATGCTTGCGTGGGAAGGACTTTTAACCTATGGCAGAGAAAGTCGTACTAGCCTGCTCAAGTGGACTGGGTATGTCGATCATGGTTCCCCGGATCAGTAGTCAATACGGCATGGATGTGGTTGCCATGATCGCTGACGTCGGTCAGGGCGAAGATCTCGACGAAGTTGTAGCAAAGGCGTACGACGCCGGCGCAAAGAAAGCAATTGTCTGCGATTTGCGCGAAGAACTCCTGCGCGACTTCATCTATCCCACCGTGCGCGCAGGCGCATTCCACGAACGCTCTTTTCTGCCCGGTACTGCGATTACCTGCCCTGTCATTGCTCGGCAGCAGGTAAAGTCTGCCCGCGCGGAAGCAGCAGTAGCATTGGCAGATGGCTGCACTCACAAGAGCATGGATCACCTTCGTTTTGAACTCGCGTATCAAGCCCTTGCTCCAGACTTGACAGTCATAGCTCCGAGTACAGAATCGGCCGTCGAAAGCTGCAAAAATATCTATTTCCGCGACCGCAACATCTGGCACATCGCGCAGCATGGCGGCGAACTCGAAGACGCTGGCCAACCAACACTCGAATCGACATGGATATGGACCCGTAGCGCGAAGGACGCGCCGGACGCAGTAGAAACCGTTGAGATCGGCTTCGAAAAAGGCTCGCCATCGAGCGTAAACCATCAGCAGCTTGACGCTGTTTCTTTGGTCGAATTACTCAACGAAATCGCCATCCGCAACGCCGTTGGCCGCGTCGAAGTGGTGGAAAATTGCGGCATCGGCTTGCACCGCCGCAGCCTCGGCGAGACACCCGCAGGAACCCTCATCACGACGGCCCACCGCGAATTGGAAAGCTTCATCCTCGATCGGGAAGTTGCGCGATGCAAGCATCAGTTCGCCCTGAAATATGCCGAGCTCGTTTACGACGGTCTGTGGTTTACTCCCCTGCGCGAGGCGCTTGACAGCTTCATCGCAAAAACTCAGGAGAACGTAACCGGATCAGTCAAACTCAGCCTTTATAAAGGCAACGTGATGATAGCCGGGCGTGCGTGCGAGTTGGCATTCGAATCCAGCAAGCTGCAACCCGACACCAGGGGCGAGACTCATGTTCAGACTTGTGCCACCGGATTTATCGATATCCCCGACCGGCCCGCTCCCATCAAGACAGACCTGCAGCAAACCAAGAAAGAGGCAATCGATTGAAGATGTGGTCGGGCCGTTTCCGAGAGCCCCTCGATTCAGAATTTGAAGCATGGCAACGCTCCATCGTCTTTGACTGGCAGCTCTTGCATGAAGAGGTCGCCGCCAGCAAGGCACACGCATCGGCCATTGCTGCCGCTGGAATCCTGACAGCAGCCGAGCTTGCGCTGCTCCGCGACGCGCTCAATGATATCGGCGCAGCGCACACCTCAGTTGCGGGCAGGGCACTGGTCCGAGATCACGCCACCGCAGAAGACATCCATCACTATGTTGAGCTTGCCCTCACCGAGGCGCTCGGCCCCCTCGCGCTGAAGCTGCACACAGGCCGCAGCCGCAACGAGCAAATCGCTACCGACTTACGCCTTTACACACGCAAGCAAATCGAACTGACCATCAGCGCACTCGTTGCATGGGCCCAGGCACTCGTCGCAAAAGCCAGAATCTCGGGCGATGCCGTCATGCCCAGCTACACGCACTTGCAGCGTGCTGAACCGGTGTTGGTCGCGCACTGGCTGCTTGCCTACGCGCAGATGCTGCTGCGCGACATTGGCCGTCTGCAGGACTGTGCCGCGCGCCTGAACTACTGCCCTCTTGGCTCCGGGGCAATCGCAGGTGCTACCCTCAAGCTCGACCGGTCAATCGCGGCCCGCGAACTCGGCTTCACAGCGCCCACGGCCAACAGCATGGACGCTACCAGTGACCGTGACTTCATCCTCGAATACTTGCAAGCACTCACCCATGTCGGCCTGCATGCCAGCCGGTTCGCTGAGGAAATCACCCTCTTCGCTACCGCTGAATTCGGGTTCGTTCAACTCCCTGAGGCATTTTCCACCGGCTCAAGCGCGATGCCACAGAAGAAAAATCCCGACCTGACCGAACTCGTCCGGGCCAAAGTCGGCCGCATACACGGAGCCGCCGCTTCCGTGACTTTGCTGCTCAAGGGCCTCCCTCTCGCTTACAATAAAGATATGCAGGAGACTCAGGAGCCTTTGTTTGCCGTCCACGGGACAGCCCAAATGCTCTCGCTTCTGGCTCGCTTCACGGCCGCTTTGGAGTTCAGCGCAAACCGGATGCACGAAGCGGCTGAGTCGGGTTTTCTCAATGCGATGGCGGCGGCCACCTATCTGGTCCACAAGGGAGTTCCCTTTCGTAAAGCGCATGAAAAAATTGGAAACGCGGTACGTTTTGCCATGGATAAGAAAGTCGAGTTGGGCGCTCTGTCGCTCGAAGAGTTGCACCAGTTCGGCGACGAATTTGGCCCAGATTTTTACGCGGCCGTTACACTGGAGGCAACTCTGGATTGCCACGACGTCATCGGCGGCACCGCGCGTCACCAGGTTAGCGCAGCTCTGACGTTGGCCGAGAAACAGCTTCTCGCCATCACCAATGCAAACGCCCTCTCAAGCAGCATGGAGGCAGCCCATGCAAGTGCGTAAGGCGCGCCTTCAGGACGCCTCTGACGTCTTCGAATTGGTAAATAGTCTCAGTGGCGACGGCACATTGCTCAAGCGGCAATTCGCAGAAATCTGTGAAAACATCCGCGACTTCACCGTTGCCGTATCTGACACCGGCGTCTTCCTCGGCTGCGGAGCCTTGCATCTCTACGGGCCGCATCTTGCCGAGGTGCGCTCGATCGTCATGAGCCCCGGCGCCAAAGGCAAAGGTGCCGGCGGTCGTGTGCTCAAAGCACTCGTCGAAGAAGCCGAAGATCATGGTATTCAATCGGTATGCCTCTTCACCCGCATCCCGGACTTCTTCTTCAAATACGGCTTCCGCACGGTCGAAGACAAGGCCGACCTGCCCGACAAGGTCTTCAAAGATTGCCAGAGTTGCCCCCGACTACACCGCTGCGACGAAATCGCGATGGTACGTGGAAAACTGCCCAAAATGTCCATCCTTGGCCAAAGACAAGACGCACGGGAACTGGTTCGGCTGGGATAGCTCGTTTAATCCGAGATGCCTTTAGAGCATCTCTCTCGATGGTGTAGAGTTGTATAGGCGATACTCTGCGGCATGAGCTCACATGGCGCGACCTTACGATGATGATGCACGGCGGATGCTGTTGGAGGCTTACGACCAGGGCAAAGGCACCCTTGGGGAACT
>JANYDG010000015.1 GCA_025359885.1 Acidobacteriota bacterium | reverse complement strand
CCAGTCGAGGGTGGCGGCACCATAGAGGCGCATGTCTTCGGAGACGAAGCCTATTTCGCGCTTGGTGAGCGCCTGTTGTGCGGGCATGGAGCGGCCGAAGACGGAGACTGAACCTTCATCCTGATGGACGAGGCCCATGAGGATGCGGATGGTGGTGGATTTGCCGGCACCGTTGGCTCCGATGAAGCCCATGATGCTGCCAGTGGGGAGTTCCAGATGGATGTTCTGGAGCTGGAAGTGCTGGTATCGCTTGGATACAGCGTGGAATTGGACGGCTAGATTGCTCATACGGGTTCCTCGGTGAGGGGGCTGGAGTTAACCTGGGTGTCGGCTTCAAAGCGGATGGCGGACCTGAGGCGTGACACGGATACGTCTTCGGAGATGCCGAGGGTGAGGGTCAGACGGGCGGCTTGCTGGAGATGCTCGTCCAGTTCCTGCTCGAAGATACGGGGGGTGAGGTCGGCGTCGGGAGAAATGACCGAGCCTTTGCCGTGCTGGGTGAGGATGACGCCTTCACGCTCGAGTTCCAGATAGGCGCGCTTGACGGTGATGACGCTGACTTTGAGGGCGATGGCGAGCTGGCGGATGGAGGGGATTTCGTCGCCCGGCAGCCACTCGCCGATTGCAACGCGCTGACGGATCTGCTCCATGATCTGGAGATACATGGGGCGGCTATCGGATTGGGATATGACGAATTGGGGTGCATCCGAGTCACTGTGCATATCAATATACTGAGTATACACAGTCGATAGGTACAGTCAATCCCGGTGTGAATCTAATTTTTTATTTAGCTGGTGGGTTGCTGGGTTTGGGTCGAGGACTGGGCGCGCTTATCGATCATGGATGGGGCAGGAGCGGCTGCCGGGGCCATGCCCGGCTGTGCTGTGGGTGCCTGGCCGGGGGCGGCGGGCGCGTATTTGCTGGCGCATTTGGCCTGGAGCTGGGTGGCGTGAAAGACTCCGTCATGACCGTAGGTGCCGATGGCGAGGGCCTGGGCGTCGCTCTTGAAGGTGTCTGGGGGCGGTTCGGTACCCTGGTAGACGACGCGGAGTGCGCGCATGGTGGGGGACGCCTTGGGGTTGTGACTTTCAAATTCGTCGAGCACAAACGTGACGTGGGTGCCGCTAGCCTGAATGGTCTCTGGCTTGACGAAGCCCTCGACGCGCAGGGAAGCCTGGTAGGCTTTGTCGCCCATGGCCTGCATTTCCGGGACGGTGACGTAGTAGCTCTTGTTGGCTGCCGCTCCGGTGAAAGCGAGGTAAGCAATCGTGCTGATAACGACGCCTGAAGCGATGATGATGCGGGTCTGCTGCGCGGATAACTTCATGGCAACCCCAATTTCCTGAGCACCGCACTTGACGGAGATCAAATAGGAAGCTCTCAACCAGTTTACGAGCCGCAATGACTATGGTCAATGCAAGTTGGACGTTCGGGGGAGGGAAGCGTGACCGGTGTCACAATAAAAAGCTGGCTACCAACTGAGTTTTCGCTCAGGTAGCAGCCAGCTTGCGGTTCGGGGGGAGGGCTCAATCATGTTTCGTCTGG
Organism: Acidobacteriota bacterium; assembly: GCA_025359885.1. Taxonomy (GTDB): domain Bacteria; phylum Acidobacteriota; class Terriglobia; order Terriglobales; family Acidobacteriaceae; genus Acidicapsa. The sequence continues at coordinate 65,988 of JANYDG010000015.1, read as the reverse complement.
GTCTGGGAGAAGGGAGGATTCCGGGGGAGGGAATTCTACGCTCTGACCAGCGCTCAAACGGGGTGGAAGATGGCGGCATCGGTTGGGACGCCGCAGGGCTAAAGGGTCACGAGGATTACTCTTCGTGGGCGGATTTTGGTATCGATGCAATGACCGCGGGGGAGGCGACCATGGCGACAAAGACCAGAGCAATCAAAAAGTCATGCATGAGCATTCTCTCTCGGGATCCACTGAACAGTCCACCTGTTGGTGGTTCCCTTGGTAATGCAATCCAAGCGCTCATGGAATTCGTTAGTAACGTTACTTTGCACTATTTGGGGGATGAAGTCCAGAAAAAAGTTTTGTTTTCGAGGAATTGGTGGGATTGCCTGGAAGGCCAAGCAGGGTGGAAGGGCAAGAGCAGGTTCTTCACTTCATTCAGGATGGCAAGGCGCGTGTGAGTGTGAAAAGCGAGTCCTTTACTTCCTGGAGGAGGACAAGACGGGTGCGAGAAGTGGGTGGTTCGACTGGTTCACTTGGCGGATTCGAGGGTTTGAGCGGCTTGGTTGAGGGCTTGGGTGAGGACGATCAGTTGCTGGGCGGCGGTGGTGGGATTCTTGGCGTCGAGGGCTTCGTTGACGCCGGGGATAACGACGGCGGCGTATCCGGTGAATTCGCCGGGGGCGTAGATGGTGTGTTTGTACCAGGGGCGGCTGGGTAGTCCGGCGGGGGCAATGAAGGCGGTTTCGGTGGCGCGCAGGGTGGCGTTCAGCGCGGCAGGGTCGGCTCCAGTGGCAAGTTGGCGCTGGCGAACTGTCTGGGCTGCGCTGGCGAAGCGGGCGACGGCGGCTTCGGCAGGGGCAAAGTCGAGGGTGGTGGCGGCTGGTTTGCGTTTGGCGGCTTCGATGTAGCTGGAGATTTCTTTGGCGTAGGTGGGGTAGTCGTAGGGCAGAATGTCGGCGTCGGCCATGTGGATGGCTTCAAGGCCGAGGATGCGGGCCATTTGCTGGAGGTAGACGAAGGTGGGGTCGGCGTTCAAGGTGAACCAAGCGTAGTTGTCAAAGACGGAGTGGTAGACGCCGTAGTCGCCGTGGGAGCCGATATCGGTGGAGGGGACGCCGATGTGCTGGAGGAAGGGAGTGAAGTCAGAGCCGGAGCCGAGGTCGCCGACGGTTACGTCTTCGCTGGGTGCATTGGCGCGGGTGATATGGCCGGTGTTGGCGTCGCCCTGCTGGGTGGCAGATGCGGCGGCTTTCCATTGGCTGTAGACGGTGCCGCCTTTGGGGCTGGGGACCTGCTGGGTGACTTCGCGGATGAACTGTTTGAGAGATGGTACGGCTTCTGCGCCGAATTCTGAGCCAGCGACGGCGACATCGACGTTGAAGTAGGCGACGGCGTGCCGGAGGGCGGTCGCGTGCTGCTCGACCCATTCGGTGGAGCCGATGAGGCCCTCTTCTTCTGCGTCCCAACTGGCGACGATGATGGTGCGTTTGGGTTTCCATCCCTGGCTGAGGAGTGCGCCGAAGCCGTGGACTGACTCAAGCATGGAGGCGGTGCCGCTGTTGGGATCGACTGCGCCGTAGACCCAGGCGTCGCGGTGGTTGCCGACGACTACCCAGTCATCGGGGTAGTCAGTGCCTTTGATCTTTCCGATGACATCCCAGATGGTGCGGACCTGGTAGTCCTGGTCAGAAATGAGGTGCATTTTAGCGCCGGTCTGGGCTTCAGTGCCGCCGGTGTGGTAGCTGAAGGGGAGCGCGCCCTGCCAGCCTTTGGGTACGGCGGGGCCTTTGAGCGCTTTGAGAATGGGCGCTGCGTCGTGGTAGCTGATGGGGATGGAGATGATGCTGGGCTGGTTGCCGGTCTTGAGGGGATCGAGACGGGCAGAGTCAGGCAGGTCTGGGGTGGAGGCGACGCCGGGGGTCTGGGGGTCGCCGGGATACTTGAAGAGGTACTGGACGGAGCCGCGCTGGACGCCTGATTCAGGCCGCCAGGGGCCGTTGGGGTAGGCGTCGCCCTTGAAGTAGCCGTCGTCGATGGGGTCGGAGTAGATGAGGACGCCGATGGCTCCGCGCTGCTGGGCGATGTAGACCTTGACGCCGCGGAAGTTGGCTCCGTAGCGGACCAGGACGATTTTGCCATGGAGATCGATGTGGAGGGCGGCGAGCTGGTCGAAGTCTTCGAGGCGGCCGTAGTTGGCGTAGACGACGGAGCCGGTGACGTCGCCGGAGCCGGAGGAGCCGTTGAAGGGCATGACGACGCGGGGATCGTCCTGAAATGCGTCGGCGCTTACGTGCTCGGGGGTGGGGCCTGAGATGAGGGCTGCGCCCGAGTCGGTGAAGGCGTCAAAGTGAACTTTGCGGGGCTGGTTGAGGAGGACTCGGTAGGGGACGATTTCGGTATCGAGGCCAGCGGCTTTGAATTTCTGAGCGACGTATTCGGCGGTCTCGTAGTCCTCTTTGGTGGCGGCCATGTGGGGCTTGGCGGTGAGGGTTTTGAGGTGCTGGCCGGCGAGGGCTGCTTCAGGGACGGCGAGGAAGCTCGCGTCGATTTTGGCCTGAGCGGTGAAGTCGCGGTAGCCGAAGACCTGTTTGGGGGATTGGGCCTGGGCGACGATTGCGGCGGAGCCTGCGAGGATGAGTAGGATGAGTCGGGTGAGGGGGCGGAGCGGCATGGAAGGTTCCTCGCGGGGTGGAATGGGCGTAGCGGTCTGAAGATTCAGGTTACAACAGGGTGGCTGGCGAATGTCTCAAGCGGTTTAAACTCGTGGCTCACTGCGTCATGAGCGGTGTTTCCCAACCGTCGTAAACTCCTTCGAAGCGCCGGGACAACCCGATTAGCTCAATGACGGTGCTGTCGATCGAGATTTACCAGAATGGACGCAGGATTGCTGTTGACTCTACAAAGGTAGGGCTTCCAACCATTCCAATCCATCGCAATTGCTCCCAAATCAATCCTGGATGACCAACCGAGCGGAGAAACGGAAGAACAGCATGCTACCCGTCGTAGATTCCGCAGTCATTGTGTCTTGCCCGGCCCGTCGGGACGGTAGCAGCTGGGGCGAGGAACGGGAGTTACCCTTCTGCAATGACAGACCAGAAAAGCAAGGGCAAGGGCAAATGCAAGGGCAAGAGCGTTGGTTTTGCTTGTCGATGTTACTGAGGTTTGGGGAGTTGGAGCATCATGCCGCCGGAGCCGGATTCGACCTGGGGGAGTTGGCCGTTCCAGCGGTCGATGAGGGCGCGCTGATTTTCGAGTTTGCGGAGCTCGAGGAGCTGTGGGCTGATGGAGGCCTGACGGATGCGGTTTGCTTCCGCTTCGCCCGTGGCGCGGGCCACGGCGGATTTGGCGTCGCCGTCGGCTTCTGCGATTTTCTTGGCTGCTTCGGCCTGGGTCTGGGCGAGTTCGTTCTGCGCGCGCTCGGCGTTTTGGATGGCCTGGGCCTTGCTGGTGATGGCGGCTGAGATGACGTCGGGAACGCGGGGCGCTCCGATGAAGCCGAACTGCTGGACGCCGACGCCGACCGGAGTGAGCTTGGACTGGATGAGGAGCTCAACTTTGTGGAGGAACTCGGCTTTGTGTTCGCCGTAGATTTCTTCAATGGAGTAGGTGGAGGCGACCTCGTTGAGGGAGTTGCGGACGACGTCGCGGAGGATGCCGTGGGTAAACATGTTGAGGTCGCTGAGGCGGTACTTCAGATAGAAGTCGGGGACCATCTTGGGGTCGATGGCGTAGGAGAGGGAGACGTCGGAGTACATCTCCATGCCTTCTTTGGAGTTATAGCTCATCTCTTCGTTGATGGGATGGCCTTCGTTGGGGTCGTGGGTCCATTTGACGGTCTGGACGAAGGTGGGGAACTCGATGATCTGGCTGCGAAGTGGGCTGTAGAAGACCCAGCCGGTCTTGATGGGAATTTCAGAGGGTCCGCGCTGGCTGCCGGAGAGGAGGATTTCGACACCGACGTAGCCAGCACCGATGCGGGTGACGGCGGCGATGTAGTTGAAGAAGATGAGTGCTACGAAGATCGCTGCGATGCCGAGCAGGAGGGGGCGTATATATCTGCGCAGTTCAGGAGCGCCGGAATCGTCTGAGTTACGGCCGCGGGGTGGTTGAACTTCACCAAACATTGTCATTTCTTTTTCTCCAAAGACGCCAGAGCAGGAAGGGCAGGAAGAGTGCGAGCAGGGCCAGGATGGCGAATCCGGTGTAGAGGGAGCGATCGGAAGGCTCGTTGACGAGGTGGAAGGCCAGAACCATACATTCGTACGCCAGGGAGGAGAGGAAGAGGGTGATCAGGATGCGGATGATCGTCTTCACGGCAGCTTGGCAGCCCCCCCGGGCGCATGTCTTGACCAAGACGATTATGCCACGAAAACGAGGCCGGGGAGACGGTACGTCTCACCGGCGCTCTCCATTTTAGGGTTGAGCTTAGGGTTAAGGTTCGACGTGGACCGTCGGGGTCGAAGCTGAGGGGCAAGTAAGATTGAAGCAGAGACAGGTGTGGAGGGATTCTGACAGACGCTGAGGGAAAGGGAGCTGCTCGACCGCCGGGGGTTGGAGTGGAGGAAAGCTCCGCACCGCTGGAGGCGCTGGATGTTGCCGGGATGCAGCAGTCGCCGGGCGGAGAAGCGGGCGTGGAGTTGCTGGAGGACCGGGAGCGGCGTCAGTGGCCAGCGATTGTTCGGGCGCTTCGGAACCCGAATTTCCGATTGTTCTGGAGTGGTAATTTCACCTCAAACATTGGTACCTGGATGCAGAACGTGGCGCAGGGCTGGTGGGTTGTGCTGCATATGAAGGACTCTGCCTTTTGGCTCGGGGTGGTGGGATTTTTTGGGGCGATTCCCTTTCTGCTCTTCATGCTGTTTGGGGGTGTGATTGCGGACCGGGTAGACAAGCGGCGGCTGCTGCTGGTGACGCAGACGGTGATGATGGTGCTGGCTTTTGTGTTGGCGGGGCTGGCGTATCTCAAGTGGCTGACGATCTGGGAGTTGGCCCTGCTGGCCTTTTTGAACGGTACGGCGCTGGCGATGAACAATCCGAGCTACCAGGCGATGGTGCCGAAACTGGTGGTGCGGGAGGATCTGACGAACGCGATCGCGCTGAATTCGGCGCAGTTCAATATGTCGCGGATCCTGGGACCGACGCTGGGCGGATATGCAATGGCTCTTTTTGGCGTGGCGGGGAACTTCTTTTTGAATGGGCTGAGTTTTGTGGCGGTGCTGGTGGCGCTGACGCGGATTCGGTACCCGGAGGAAGAGCTCGTGCGACATGAGGGGCTGCTTGACAGCCTGGTTTCGGGGTTTCGCTATGTGCGCAGCCGGCCGCAGATGCATGTATTGATGTGGATGATCACGGTTTCGAGTTTTCTGACGATTCCGTTTTTGACGTTCATTCCATATTTTGCGAAACATCAGTTGCTTGTGGACGAGAGCGGGCTGGGCTGGCTGCTGGCTGCCTCGGGTGCGGGCGCGGTGCTGGGTGCGGCGACGGTGGCGTGGCAGGGGTCGTTCCGACATCGAGGGCGGATTATTTCCTTTTGTGGTGCTGGGGTGATGGCCGTCGTGGTGGTGTTCTGCTATTCGCAGAGCGTGGCGCTTTCAGAGGTCTGCATGTTCTTTGAGGGCTTTGGGATGATTTTGACGATCTCCGGGGTGAATGTGGCGATGCAGACCCTTTCCTCAGACGCGATGCGTGGGCGGGTGATGAGCATTTATGGGACAGCTTTCCTCGGCTTGCCGCCGCTCGGCGCGTTGCTGGCCGGGGAGCTTTCGCGGCATATTCCGACCAACCATGCACTGGCGGCAATGGCGGGAGTTTCATCGCTGGCGTATTTGAGTTTTTATGCGTTTTCCAAGGCGCTCAGGGAATTGGACTGAGCCTCTGGACGGCGTATGTTGCACATTTGTCATCCCCCATTCATGGGATATTGACAAAGCTGATGTGGGATTGGTAACTTCCGTCGGTTGTCCTAAACCTGTACATGGATGGTACAAACGTTTGGGCTGTGGAGAAGCGACCGATGGGAATGCTGGGAGCAACTGTTTTTGATAGCGTGATGAGCACGCGGGCAAGTCGCCAGTCTGTGCTGGAGCGCTACACGGAGGCGACTCGTCGGGCAATTTATCATGCACGCGAGGAGTGCCACCATCGTGGCGATTCGGTGATTACGGTAGGTGACCTGTTGTGCGGATTGATGCTTGACGAAAATACCCGGGCTGAACGCATTGGCGCGCTGAAGTCGAATGCGTACTATCTGCGGTGGCTGGTTGGCTCGCACGCGCTGCCTTCGCCGATTTCAGAGATGGATGGGCACTTTGACGAGAGCCAGGTGCAACTGGACGCGGAAGCCAAGCGGGCATTTGAGTTTGCCCTGATGGAGGCAGACCGCGACCGTGAGTATTGGGTCGATACGGACCACCTGCTGCGCGGTCTGTTGCGTTTTCCAAACAAGGCGCACTTTGCAGTGCTGAAGACGGAACTGACCTTGAGTAGGGCCCGGATCGCCTCGCGGCGGGATCGTGAGGAGTATTTGCCGGAAGAGACGCCTAATTTGAAGGTGGTGCAGTACCTGGTGAGGAAATATGCCACGCTGTGGATTCCGCCGGTATTGGGTTTGGCCTGCTACCTCTACATCCTGGTGCAGAGCATCGGGGTAGAACTGCCTTCGCTGGCGAAGTAGATCTGTTGTTCTGTGGTGGACGCACAGGCGGAGCGGGGGAGCCCGTCTTGCGCCTACTTGTGCTGTTCTTCTGCGGAATCCTTAAGGTAGGCGGGGCTGAAGGCGGATTGCTTTTGGGCAATCGGCAGCAGGGTTGGGTAGAACTGTACGAATGTCGTATCCACAGCGGCATGGCTGGCGTGGCAGGAATAGCAGGCAGCAGTCTGCGGGAACAGCGTAGCCTTGGTTTCGCTGGCAACGTCAAAGAAGGCCCATTTGCCGGGGAAGCGGGCCTCGTCTTTGACGTGGAGTTCGAGCCCCATGACGCCGCCGGACTGGAAATGGCCAGCCTTGTTGATGGAACCCTTGTTGGCAGCGTTGCGAGATTCCAGAACGAAGACTGTCTTGTCAGGCCAACGACCGGTCGCCAGGAATCCGTGATACGCCTCGGGATTGACGAAGACGTTGTCGAACATGGACATATCGCCCTGCGCCGCAGTGCGTGGTGTGTAGCTCATGTCAAGACCGCTGGTGAGATAGATCCACTCCCGGTACTGGAGCGGCGGCAGCAGGTCGCCCTCTTCGGAATAGGTCGGGGTATAGGCGGCCCCGTTGACAGGATTGATGGCGGCAGGCTTAGCGGTGGCCAGGACGGGCTTGAAGGTCAGCCCTGGCAGCATTTTCGATTGCCAAAGAAGGGCGGACAGACCTGCGACCGCCATGCAGACAACAGAAGCGGCGCGGAGGGCGATACTTGAGGGGAAGCGCATCGGGGGAGGTCTCCAGCCTCGATTATCCTGCCTTGGAATGTGCGGAGGCCGACACGCGAGCTTCCGCACGAAATTTTGATCAGGCGACAGGCTGTGCGCAGTAAGCACAGCGCCGGGCAGCGAGGGGAATTTCGCTGAGGCATTCCGGGCAAACCTTGGTCGTGGGCACAACTGGCACAGCTGCTTCCCTGGCCGCGGCCCGCTCTGCAATTTTATTGATAGGCAGGACGATGAAGAAGTAGACAACCGACGCGACCATCAGGAAGGAAATGACGGCGTTCAGGAAATTGCCATAGGCGATATGTCCTCCCCGTACATCAAGGACGAGCGCACTGAAATCCGGCTTGCCTACGGGGGCTGCGATGAAGCCGCCAAGGATGTCTTTCACCAGCGAACCAACGATTGCATTGAAAGCTCCGCCAATGATTACGGCAACTGCGAGGTCGACCACGTTGCCGCGGAAGATGAAATCTCTAAATCCCTTAAACATTTGAAAACTCCAACGAGCAGGATGCCGCTATGGTACAGGTTCGGCCGGGCGAAGGGGAAATGCGCAATGGGGGCTGCCTACCCAGGCCTAAAAGAAAAATTTGGAGTAAGGCGCCAGCAGAAAGAACGAAACCATCAGTAGCACCATGAGATCCACGTAGACAAGCAGGAGCACTGCCCCGTGGTAGAAACTCCACCGTTTCTCGAGACAGCGCGCCGTTTCAAAAGTGGCAAAACAGGCGACCAGCAGGGGAAGAACCAGCCATGCGGAGCCATGTACTTCCGGGAATCCTGAGAGGCGAAAGGCAAGAGCCATCGAGCCCAGGGCAAGGACAGTGCCACGGGCGAGCGATTTCTTTCGAAACCGGAAGATGGGGGGGAAAGACGACATCCATCCTTACTTTAAGGCAATCTCCAGTGAAGATGAACGGATGCGTGAAAACGGCTTCACGCAATGAAAGAAGAGTCTCGAGCGTGGCACCACATTCCCGGGAGGAGTGAGAGGGAGTGCCGCCCGAAAACATGACGTAAGTAACTTGTTGTGTCTAAGCCCTCTTCTTGTGAAAGCAACAACCACTATCTTCTTATGACTTCCGTGATGACTGAGTACGTGTAAAACAGGCTTCCGGCTCAAGACGGAATCGCGCTTACTTTATTTGAATCAGTATCTTAGGGCAAAAATTCGATATTCAGCGGCCGATCTGAACCCCTTCGATCAATCTCAAGAAATCCTAAGAGCGCGCCGATAAGGTCACTAACTATTTCCTTATGAGGAAAGGGGCGCAATGGCCGCTAGAAATTGTCTGCCGACAACCACGCCGGAGTACCCGAATCCCTGTCAACGCCGGGGGCGTTGCGCCACCGGACGGGGGAGCGCTTGCAACGGACACGGCCGATGCCTATCGGTATGCCTGTGGGTAGGGCTGTTCCTGTTGACCGGGCTTTCAGCGCCTGCCCAAGTGACACTGGCAGGGACTCAAATCCAAATTGCAAACGGATTCCTCGCATCCCCTGCTGGCGTGGCGGTGGATGGGACGGGGACGATCTATATCGCTGATACCAACAACAACCGCATTCTCAGTGTTCCAAACGTCAACGGTCAATTCGGAACTCCATCAGTAATTCTTGGCGGACTAACTGGCCCCAAAGGTATCACTTCTGATTGGAGCGGAAACCTGTATATCTCTGACACGGGAAATAACCAGATTATTTCACTGCCCGCCACCAGTGTTGGGCATGGAGCACCGATCACAATAGTTAGCGGATTGAGCAGCCCCACTGGACTAGCAGTCGATCCGTTGGGCAACGTCTACGTAGCAGACAGCGGGAATAACCGGGTCGTGCAACTACCACGCATCGGAGATAGCTATGGGAGTCCTATTCCGATTAGTGTTGGGCTGAGTAGTCCGATGGGTATCGCAGTCGACCAATCGATGACCCTCTACATCGCCGATACAGGAAATAATCGTATACTAAAGGAGGCGTTAAGTCCCGGTGGCTATACAACCCAGCAGGTTATTCGACGCGGTCTCAATGCACCGTCAGGAATCTTTGTTGACAGTAATGGCAATGTATTTATTGCCGACACGGGCAATAGCCGCGTGCTTGAGGAACCCTGGTTTCCATTCGCCAAGCGTTATAAAGCCGAGGTGAGTATAGGCAGCAGCTATTCAGCACCGTCAGCCCTTGTTACTGACTACAAGGGTGCCGTATATGTTGCTGACCCTGCTCTGAATCAGGTTCTCGAAATAGTCAATGGTAGTGTCGAGTTCGGCACCTATCCGGTAGGGACGTCAACAGCATTGCAGACCTATAGCTTCAATATCGCCGCAGGAACAACGATCGGCGGCTACGCCGTATATACCGAAGGCGCAACGGGCCGAGACTTTGTGGATTCAGGTAACAGCAGCTGCTCTGCAGAGACTTACTCAATCCCATCCACATGCGGCATTAATGTCACATTCACACCTTTGGCTTCTGGAGTGCGGATGGGCGCTGTTGTTCTCTATGACGCTCAGGGCAAGGGACTTGCAACTGCCTTTCTTGAAGGTACAGGCCTGGGTGCAAGAACTGCATTTGTTCCAGGCACCCAAACTCTCATTGGAAATCATCTGAGTGGGCCTTCTGGTGTAGCTGTCGATGGAAGCGGTAACGTCTATATTGCCGATTCCGGAAACAATAGAATTGTTGAAGTGCCATGGACCGCCTCCGGCTTCGGGCAGCAAATAGCCATCGAGACCTCCGGACTGAGCAACCCTATTGGGCTGGCTATCAATGGCGCCGGGGATCTATTCATCGCTTCTAATGGAAATGACAAAGCGGTACGACTTCCATGGACAGGTAACTCCTTTGGAACGCAGCAGAAGCTATCCACTGCACTCTATGGTCCGTCGGACATAGCGATTGATGGGTGGGGTAATCTTTTTATAACCGACACCCTCGACAATGCTATTTGGAAAATGCCATGGACCGGCAATAGCTTTGGTGCGCAGCAGCCGCTCGGCAACTATCACAAAAATCCCATCGGCGTGGCGGTGGACGGACTAGGTAACCTCTATTCAACGAGCCCCTATCAGAGCCAGTTGACATTGGTTCCGTGGTCGGGAAGTCAATATCTGCCGCAATTGCCAATGGCCATTCCAAGTCTAGGTTTTCCTACCGCTCTCGGTGTTGATGGTGACAACAACCTTTATGTTCTAGATACCGGTAACAATCAATTGGTTATGCTTCCGTGGACGGGTAAAGAATTTGGACCGCAAGTGACCGTGGCAAAAGGTTTCAACGCTCCACAGGGCATGACGATTGACTCAAATGGAAACATCTATGTAGCCGATACCGGCAACAATCAAGTAGTAAAGATTGACTTGAGTGCTCCGTCTGGAATGGCGTTTACCGATACTTACCTTGGGATCAAGAGTAGTGATAGCCCCAAAGCCATGATCGTGGAAAATATCGGTAATCAGCTGATGACCCTGACATCTTTGGTATATCCAGCTGACTTTGTTGAGGATTCTGGTAGCGCCACACCATGTGCCGTTGGCGTTGAGCTTGCCGCTGGAGGTGCCTGCCAAGTATCCGTTGATTTCGTTCCTAATGCAGCATCCGCAATCCTGAGCGAGGTTGCTACCCTTGAAACTGATGCTACCGGAGGTGGTGTAGGACCACAGGCTTTGTCGCTCAATGGTCAAAGTATTGACAAGCTGACCCAGTCAATTACTTTTGACCCAATTTCGAGCGCCATTTACGGGGCGAACAACCTCCAGCTTTTTGCACGCTCATCATCCGGATTGGATGTTACATACCAAGTCATCAGTGGCCCTGCAACGCTTTCAGCCGATGGTAGGTATCTCAGGCTCAACGGTGCTGGCAGCGTGGTGGTTGAGGCCTTTCAGGGGGGTAATGCGGTGTATGCTGCGGCGACCCCCGTCCTTATGAGTATCAACGTTTCGCCTGCTCTCTTACATGTTAATCCTATCAATGTCACATCAACGTACGGGGCATCTTTGTCGTCGTTCGGTTATAGTCTCTCTGGATTTGTGCAAGGAGACTCCGCTGCACAGTCTGTTCTAGGCAGCGCAGAGGTGCAGATATTGGGTGGTGGCTCTAACGTTGGCAGCTATGTGCTTTCGGCTTCGATGGGTACCCTTCAATCGGCAAACTATCTCTTTACCTTTGGCACCGGCATTTTGACGATTAACCCGGCGCAGTTGGTGGTGCAGGCTGGTGTGTCTTCATTTATATATGGATCACCACCTTCCGCTCTCCCATGGAGTGTGAGCGGGTTTGTGAATGGTGACGACGTCGGTATCATGAAGGGTGAACCTACGTGCACGCCGGCAATGCAGCTTCTTAATAAGGTAGGAAACTATCTGGTCATACCACAGCTTGGGACGCTATTGGCTGCGAATTATCGCTTCGTATTCAGAACGGGAACGGTCCAAGTGCTCCCTGCCACGTTGACAATCGTTGCGGATGGCCAGACGATGGTTTACGGTGCGGCAATGCCCGTGCTGACTTATTCAGTGAAGGGATTAGTTCAAGGAGATACCTTGGCTAGTGTCGCTTCAGGGAGTCCAACGCTCACAACTGCAGCTACCTCAAGCAGTAATGTGGGTGGCTATGTAATTAAGGTATCAACAGTTGGCTTGTCAGTGAGTAATTATGTAATAGCAGCGTGTGACGGTGTACTGTACGTCACGAAGGCAAGCCTCACTGTATTACCAGAGGATATGACGATTGTGTACGGCGCCGTTTTACCAGCGTTTAAATACTCATTGGTGGGCTTTGTTCATAGTGATACTTCGGCACAGGTGGTAACAGGGGCACCGGTGCTGTCGGTGGCGGCGCAGGCTCCGATGAGTGTTGGAAATGTGACTATTCATGCGGCGATTGGTTCATTGTCATCGCGGAACTACAGTTTCGCTTTCAGCACAGGAAATCTCACGATCGCCAAGGCGACTCTTGATGTAGTCCCTCTGGACGTGAAAGTGGTGTATGGACAGGATATTCCGCCGCTCGATTACGTGATCAAAGGATTTGTGAACGGTGATTCGATCTCGTCGGTCTCAGGTGTGGCGACAATTAGTTCGCCGATCATCCGTGGATCGCCGGCAGGTACCTATGTGTTGTTCCCGAATGTTGCGGACTTGAGTGCCAGCAACTATGCCTTTGTGGGGCGTTCCGGCACGCTTACTGTTGTGAAGGCATCGCTCAGTGTAACGCCTGATGCTGTGACAATGACATATGGATCGCTTGTACCAGCTTTGACATATCAGATCAGTGGGTTTGTGAATGGAGATGATGTTTCGACCGTAAATGGCGTTGCGAGCGTGACTTCGAGCGTGTCGTCAACTTCCGGGGTTGGTAGTTATGTTGTGATGAGCAGTCTCGGGACTCTGTCTTCGCCTAATTACAGCTTTGTCTTTGATCCTGGGGTGGTAAGGGTGGAGAAGGCGGTGCTCACGGTGATTCCAATTCCCGCGATGATGACCTATGGAAGTCCGATGCCGGAAGTAAAGTATCAATTGAGTGGGTTTGTGAATGGGGATAGCGCACAGTGTGTATCCGGGGCGCCGAAATTCAGGCCCAGCTTTCCAGTGAGGTCCGGGGCTGGCGTTTACCTCATCGAGAGCACCCCTGGGTCACTCTCGTCGTCGAATTACACGTTCGTATTGAATCCCGGGAGGTTGCAAGTGACGAAGGCTCACCTTACAGTGACCTCGGTCGCGGCGGCAATTACGTACGGCTCGGCGGTTGCTGGTCTTCGCTATGTCGTGAAGGGATTTGTGAATGGAGATAGTGAACAGGATTTGAATGGGAGAGCGGTCGTGTCAACTGCTGTGTCATCAAATTCGCCTGTAGGGAAGTATGCAATTGCGATTGGCGCGGGTTCTCTCTGGTCGCCGAATTATGATTTCAGTTTCGAAACGAATGTGTTGACCGTGAAAGCGGCGATTGTGGTGGCAAGTCCAGTAGCTGTAACGATCGTGTATGGGCAAGGTGTCCCCGCGTTCAGGTACTCCTATACTGGGCTTGTGAATGGAGATAGTGCACAGGTTATCAAGGGGGTACCAGTGGCTGTTACTGATGCTTCGTCTGTAAGTCCTGCAGGTGTATATCCAGTAGGTGTGACTATCGATAATGTGTCTGCAGAAAACTATATCGTCAAGGTTGCGCCGGGAGTGCTTGTGATCAGGAAGGCAGTTGTCACAGTCAAGGTGAAGGATACGGTGATGACCTATGGAGACCCAGCACCTCGGGTTAGTTATACATTGACGGGTCTCGTGAATGGGGATACGGTATCGGTTGTGTCTGGAGGAGTGAAAGTCAGGCAAGATGTTGCACTCATGTCACAGCCGGGAAGCTATGTTGTGGATTTGGATATTTCTGGATTCAAGGCATCGAACTACAGTTTTGTGGGGGAAAGTGGTGTGCTGACGGTGGCGAAGGCCGTGTTGACTGTTGAGGCCGATTCACAGGTGATGACTTACGGCTCTGCCATGCCGGCATTGACCTATTCGATCAAAGGTTTTGTGATGGGAGATTTGCCTGAGAGATCCTTAGCAGGGTTTCCTGAGGTGAGAGCAAGTGCGGGGAGTGGTGCGGTTGTGGGAATGTATGTAATTGCTCCGTCCGCAGGGTCATTGTCGTCGAAGAATTATGATTTCCGGTTCAAAACCGCAGGTTTGCGGGTGGAGCCGGCTGTGCTTACACTCACCGCTGAGAGTGTTACGAAGAGAGCTGGCGGTGTGATGCCGGTGCTTACGTATCACGTTGCCGGATTGATGAACGACGAAAGCGTGAAGGTAGCGACGACTGGAGCGGTGACGGTATCGACTGAGGCCAAGGAGTCCTCTTCAGTTGGGAGCTATAGAATCCTGCTGAGTCGAGGAAGCTTGAGCGCCAAAAACTACAGCATCAGGTGTGTAAGTGGTACGTTGACGGTGACACAATGATGGCAGGTAAAAATTCTTACTGTTGGTTCAGGGCGTGACCAGTTCCATGACTTGTAGTGATTGGCTATAGGGGGCGCGAAGGATGCCTCGTTCAGTGATGATGGCGGTGATGTATTTAGCCGGAGTTACGTCAAAGGCGGGGTTGCAGATGCCGACGCCATGCGGAGTAAGTTGCTTGCCGCCGTGGTGGGTAACTTCAATAGATGCGCGTTCTTCAATGGGGATGAGATCGCCGGTGGCAGTGGCGCGGTCGATTGTGGACCACGGTGCGGCGATGTAAAAGGGGATGCCGTGTTCCCTGGCAAGGATGGCGACGGAGTAGGTGCCGATTTTATTCGCTGCATCTCCGTTGGCGGCGATGCGGTCTGCTCCGACGACGACGGCCTGGATGCGACCTTGGCGCATGAGGACTGCGGCCATGTTGTCGCATAGGACGGTGGTGGGGATGTTGTCAGCCATGAGTTCCCAGGCGGTGAGGCGGGCACCCTGGAGGAAGGGGCGTGTTTCATCGGCGAAGACGTGGATCTGCTTTCCCTGTTCGACGGCTCCGCGGATTACTCCGAGGGCTGTGCCGTAACCGCAGGTTGCGAGGGCACCGGCGTTGCAATGGGTAAGGACGCCGCCGACATCGGGCATGAGGTGGGCACCGTGGGCTCCAATGGCTTTGCAGTCCGCGATGTCCTGGTCATACATTTTGAGCGCTTCAGCCAGGAGCGATTGCTGGATGTCGTGGAGGGTGGCCCCTGACGAGCTGAGTTGAGTGAAGATCGCTTTCATCCGGTCGATGGCCCAGAAAAGGTTGACTGCCGTGGGGCGTGTGGCGGCGAGGAGAGTGCAAATCTGGTCGAACTCGGGCGTGAACTCTTCGGTTGTGAGGGCGGTTGTGCTTTTGGCACCCAGGGCTACTCCCATCGCAGCAGAGACGCCGATGGCAGGTGCACCACGAACGACCATGGTCACAATGACGTCAGCCACCTGCTGGTAGTTGGTGGCGAGGACGTAGGTCTCTTCGAGGGGAAGCTTGGTCTGGTCTATAAACCGGACGCCGTCTGAGGTCCATTCAAGGGTGGGAATCATTGACTTCAGTGTAAATGGTGCTGAGTGACAGGGGAATCGGGCATGGATTGACATGGCGCTCAGCGGGCGGATTGGCTGGAATCTGGGCGGGACGAAGGGGATTGAGAGTGCGATTTTGCGAACTGAGAATGCGGCAAGAGGGGGTGGTGTTGGGGGCCGGATGGAAAGGTTTTCATTTTGTAGTGGACGAGTTGCCGGGCGGCTGATTTAGAGTGGATGGCTGCGCGTACTTCTCCCGCGCCTGGAGTGGTTTGCCTTGACCCATACCAATCTCACTTTTGTTGACTGGCTGATTATGCTGCTGTACTTCGTGTTTGTGCTGGGCATTGGTTTTGCCTTGAAGCGCTACATGAAGACCAGCAAGGATTTTTTTCAAGCGGGCCGAGCCTTGCCGGCCTGGATCTGCGGCCTGGCGTTTATCAGCGCCAACCTTGGAGCCCAGGAAGTGATCGGCATGGGCGCTTCGGGCGCCAAGTACGGGATCGCCACGAGCCATTTTTATTGGATTGGCGCGATTCCGGCGATGATTTTTGTGGGCATCTTCATGATGCCGTTCTACTACGGGTCGAAGGCGCGTTCGGTGCCGGAGTTTTTGCGGCTGCGCTTTGACGAGAAGACGCGAGCGCTGAATGCCTGTTCGTTCGCGGTGATGACGGTGTTTTCATCGGGCATCTCGATGTACGCCATGGCCCGGCTGATCCAGACGCTGCATGTCTTTGACTATTTCTTCATATCGGCGGGGATGCCGCTGGGCTGGATCTTTCATTTTTCCATCCTGCTGTCAGCGATCATCGTGCTGGGCTATATCTTTTTGGGCGGACTGACGAGCGCAATCTATAACGAAGTCTTGCAGTTCTTCCTTATCATCGCGGGCTTCTTGCCGCTCGTGCTGATTGGACTGAAGAATGTCGGAGGCATCAGCGGGCTGCGGGCTTCACTGCCGCAGGCGTACATGCATTCGTGGCAGGGCATGTCGCACGCCAACACAAACCCGCTGGGAGTCGAGGTCTTTGGCCTGGCGATGGGTCTTGGCTTTGTGCTGAGCTTTGGATATTGGTGCACTGACTTTCTGGTAATCCAGACGGCGATGGCGACCGACACGCAGGAAAATGCGCGCCGAGTGCCGCTGATTGCCGCGATTCCGAAGATGTTCTTCCCGTTCCTTGTGATTTTGCCAGGCCTGCTGGCGATTGGTGCAACGGCTCCGCAGGCGCAGGTTACGACGCATACGGTGAACGGCACGATTATTCGTGAGACGATTCCGCTGACCGAGGCGGAAGCGAAGGGCAAGGGTCTGGTGCCAGCGAAGACCGATCCGCTGACCGGCAAAATTGTGCTCGATGCGAGCGGCAAGCCGCTGCTGGATTACGACCTGGCGATTCCGTCGATGCTGCTGCACTACTTCCCGACGGGCATTCTTGGGTTGGGGCTGACGGCGCTGCTGGCCAGTTTCATGAGCGGCATGGCGGGGAATGTGACTGCCTTTAACACGGTTTGGACCTACGACCTCTACCAGAGTTACATCAAGAAAGGCGCCAGCGATTCGCACTATCTGGCGATGGGGCGCTGGGCGACGGTCGGGGGTATTTTGTTATCGATGGCTACGGCGTATGCCGCGACTGGCTTCAACAACATCATGGACACGCTGCAACTTGTCTTCAGCTTTGTGAATGCGCCGCTGTTTGCAACGTTTCTGCTGGGCATGTTCTGGAAGCGAGCAACGGCCAATGGAGCCTTTTTCGGGCTGGTTTCAGGTACGATCGCGGCCGTGATGCATCATGGTATGACGCTGCCGCTGGAGGCACATCCGGGGCTGCATGGTGGCTGGATTGCGGTGCTGCATCACTATCCGAGCGACATGGCGCAGAACTTCTGGACAGCGATCTGGGCGTTTTCGACTAATTTCATCGTGACCATTGTGATCAGCTTGTTTGGCACGCCAAAGCCGGAGTCTGAGCTGGTGGGGCTGGTTCATTCGCTGACGCCGAAGCCAGAAATGGGCCACCTGACGTGGTGGCGCAGGCCGGAGGCGCTGGCAGTCGTGTTGCTGGTGATGGTAGTTGCGTTGAACGTGATTTTCCGGTAATTGGGTTAGTGGTCATTGGTTAGTGGTGAGTGGCTCGTATATCGCCTTTGCTTTCAATCACTCATCACTAACCACTCACCACTCGTACTTTGAGGAGGGTGCTATGAATCTGGATCTACGTATTCCCATGGGGCTGATGTTTACGCTGGTGGGGTTGATTTTGACGGTTTATGGGCTGGTGACATACGGCAGCGACATTTACATCCGGTCGCAGAATATAAACGCCAATCTGGACTGGGGCGTTGTGCTGCTTATTTTTGGGAGTGCGATGTTTACCCTGGGGCGGCGTGGGCAGAAGAAGGCAGACAGCGAGCCGAAGAAAGCCGTTCCCGAAGGCGAAATCCGGCGCGGTCACTAGGGCTCTTTTTGCAAACTGTGGAAAGAGCGGACCGAATGCACCGACAGAGCCAGCCGCCGGGTGTACTATCTGGTGTCTACGGTTCGCGTTGCTGCTCAGCCCTGGTAGAAGCCAGCGGCAACGAGCACAGGCGAGACCGCCAGACGCACCCAGGGAGGAACAAGGATGGAAGTCGAGTTCACCGCAAGGCAGGTCAAGATTTCCAAAGGCTTGAAGGCGGGCGCCGTAGAGGGAATTGAGCGGATCGCCCTGGTTTTGGGGAAAATCACCTCGGCCGCAATGACATTTCGCGCTGAGCGCCACGTACAGATTGTGGAGCTGACGCTGCAAAGCCGCAATCACAGCATTGTTGCGAGCGGCGAGGCGGTCAGCCAGGAGACGGCACTGCGTGAGGCCCTGGCCCACGCAGAGTTGCAGGCACAACGTTTTCGGGACAAGATCCGTGAAAAGAAGCGGCTGCCGAAAGTGGCTCCCACGGCGGAGACGCGGGCTCCGCGCAAATCTGGGCGTGATGGCGCGGCGGCCAAGGCGCTCGCCAAAGCTGAGGCCAAGGCCCAGGCAAAGGACGCAACCAAGTCGGGCGTGGCCAAGCCGCCGACGGCACATGCACCGGGCAAGCAGCGCAAGGCGGCAATCACGGTGCACTCCTTCCCGGGCGGGGCGGCGGTAGTTGAACCACATATTTTGAGCGCCAGTGAAGCAATCGCGATTCGCCCGATGTCGATTGAAGAAGCGGTGAAAGAGGCAGAGTTCCGTGACCGCGACCTGCTGGTCTTTCGCAATCCTGCGGGGGAGATGTATGTGCTGCACCGTCGGCGCGATGGCAAGATGGAGCTGGTAGAGATTCCCTGATTTCTCCGCCCCTTCGATGCGTGTTCTCATTTGGATTCCTACCGAGACCACTCCTTGCAAAAAGAGTGGTTTCCGTTTCCTCGCTTCGGTATACATTAGTTGACCGCACTCCCTGGACGAGTTTGAGAGTGCTCGTACGGGCCACTGTGAGGGAATAGTTTCTCGTCAGTCTGCGTGAGTGAAACTGTCTTTTGACGTTATTTCGAGGAACCATTGACTGCGACCCATACCCGGGGCTGAAAGTTGTCCGGAGATGCCTGATTCCGCACCCAGTCCGAGCCTTTTTTTGTGCATCCTGAACTTTCTTCAGTTGAGGACCGGAACCTGATGCTTGAAGGGGTATTGGGGGGATTGCCCGACGCGATTGCCATCACTCGTGGCAACCTGGTGATGTATGTCAACCGGGAGTTTACACGGATCTTTGGCTATTCTGCCGAGGAGGTGCAGGGCCGGGACCTCACCGCGCTGCTGGTGCCACAGTCGCGATTGCCAGAGGCCGATATCCTGAAGCAGACCCTGGAAATGGATGGCCGCATCGCGATGGATACGGTACGTCGAACCCGGGGTGGTGAACTGGTAGATGTGGCGCTGACGGTGGTTCCCTTTGTGGAGCGAGGTTCCTCGGTGGGAATGTGCCTGACCTACCGTGATATTCGTGATCGCAAGCAGCGCGACGACCGGTTGCAGCATTTTGCTTTGCATGACCCATTGACTAACTTGCCCAACCGCGCGCTGTTTGTGGACAGACTGAAGTTGGCAATGGCCAGGCGGGATCGTCGCCGTGAGCAGGGCTGCGGGGTGATGTTTCTTGACCTCGACAAGTTCAAGGAGATTAACGACAGCCTTGGTCATGCGGCGGGCGATGCCGTGCTGATTGAGGTGGCAGGCCGTCTGTGCAGCGCGATTCGGCCAGAGGACACGGCATCCCGTTTGAGCGGCGACGAGTTTGCGATCCTGGTGGAGCATGTGCGCACGATTGCAGACCTGATAGTGGTTGCGGAGCGGATTATCGCGGTGATGAGCCGTCCTTTTGAAGTGCTGGGTCACAGAATTGCCATCACGGCGAGTGTGGGTGTGGCACTTTGCGGCAAGGATCACGGGCTGCCAGAGCAGCTGCTGCGCGACGCGGATTTTGCGATGTACCGCGGCAAGCAGAGTGGTGGAGGCCGCTACGAAATCTTTGATCGGACGATGAAGGTGGTGATCAGCCATCAGCAGGAACGGGAGCGGGAGCTGCGCCAGGTGCTTGCAAAGCGCGAGTTTGCTCTCTGGTACCAGCCGTATTTTCAGCTTTTGACGGGGGAGCTTGAGGGTTTTGAGGGCTTGCTGCGGTGGCGTAGGCCTGATGGCAGCTTTGAAAGCTTTGGCGAAATGCTGGTGCTGGCCGAGGGGGCGGGGCTAGCGATTTCGATTTTGCGCGAGACGCTGGCCGAGGGGTGTGGGCAGTTGCAAAGCTGGCAGCGAGAGTGGCAAGAATCGCGATTCAGCCTGTGCATCAACCTCTCTGGACGGCAGTTTTATCATCCCGAGATTGGCAGCATGGTGGCTGAGGCGGTGGCGCAGTCGGGGGTTGATCCGGGCCGGGTGGTGCTCGAGATTCCCGAGATTGTTTTGAGCGAAAGCCCAGAAGCAGCGGTTGCGATTGTGGGGCGACTGGCCTCTATCGGTGTACGGGTCGCGTTGGATCACTTTGGCGCTGGATGGGCGCCTATCAATTTTCTTGCGCAGCTTCCGATTGCGCTGGTGAAGCTTGATCCGCGGTTGACGGCTGCGGCTGCGGTGGGCGGGCCCGAGGCTGCGGTGCTCGAGTCTGTGCTGCATCTGGGCAAGCGACTTGGGGTGCCGGTAGTTGCTCAGGGAGTGGAACACGCGCACGAACTTGGATTTTTGCGTAAGGTTGGCTGCGAGCTGGTGCAGGGATTTCTGTTTTCGCCGGCCGTAGACGCAGAGTCGGCCGGAGCCATGATCGGGCGCGACCCTGGCGCGGCGTGGTGGCAGGGATTGCTGGCAGGGGGCACGCGAACGGGCACGACCGCGGTAGGGCGCGCAGTCGGGTTGCAGAATCGATTGACCCTCGACCCGAGGCATGACCTTCCACTCGCCCGGACGGACTGATGCTTCGAGTGATCGCTTCGGACGAGTTCTTCAGATGGGCACCGACGAATCGGAGCAGCGTGCTGCGGCCGACGAAAGTTGCATGAGTCTCCGGTCGATTCGGGTTAGGATGGGGCCATGGCCCGTTCTTCAAAAAATGCGCAGAGCGCAAAATCGGCAACGAAAGCAGCGCAGAAGTCAGGCGAGATGTCTGTCGTCAAGTTGAAATCGCGCGTTGCTGGTGAGAAGCAAGCTGAACGAAAAAAAGCCTCGGAGAAGCTTGGAGCGCAACCCCCTGGCGGTAAGGAACTGGTGATCGTAACCGGTACTTCCGGAGCAGGCAAAGGTTCGGCGCTCAAGGCTTTTGAGGATCTGGGCTACTACGCGGTCGACAATCTTCCGCTGGAGTTATTGCCGGATTTTGCCGCGCTGGTAGCCGGGTCGCCTGATATGGTCAAGGCGGTCATCGTCGTGGATGTGCGTGAAGGGCCGACGCTGGACCGGCTGCCTTCGATTCTGCTCCGGGTCAAGGAGACGCTGCACACGGTTGTCGTGTTTCTGGACGCGACGGATGCGGTGCTGGTGCGCCGCTACTCTGAGACGCGTCGGCCGCATCCGCTGAGCCGGCCACAGTTTGAGCAATTCGAAATGGTCGCGCGATCGATCACCTCAGAGCGCCAGATGCTGGATACCGTGCGCAACGTGGCTGATTTCATCATCGATACGTCTGGCTTTAACGTGCATGAGCTTCGGGCACATGTGCAGGCCAAATTCGGGCCGCAGAATGGCGAAGGCGGGGTCGGGAACCAATTGCTGATTTCTTGCCTCAGTTTCGGCTTCAAAAATGGAGTGCCGCTGGATGCGGACCTGGTTTTTGATGTGCGTTTTTTGCCTAATCCCCACTTTGTGCCGGAGTTTCGCAAATTGACTGGAAGACACCCCAAGGTTGCCAAATATGTGCGGGACTTTCCCCAGACGACGGAGTTTCTGAAAAAAGTGGTCGAGATGCTTGAGTTCCTGCTGCCGCACTACATCCGTGAAGGCAAGAGCTATCTAACGATTGCTTTTGGATGTACCGGGGGACAGCACCGCTCGGTGATGATGGCTGAAGAAATGGCCAAGCGTCTGGGCAAGTCGGGTTTCAAGGTGAAGGCTGTGCATCGGGATATGCCACGTTGAGGGGTTCAAAGTCAGGATTTTTGCAGCGGTCAACTTAGACAGTGTGCGAGGCAGCAAAAAAGAGAGGTCAACGCGTTTGCGATGACCTCTCTTTTCTTTGGTGTGGAAAGGCTGAAATGCTTTGCCTTGGTGGGAAGGTCAGTTACTGGCCCCCGGTGCTTCTGCTGGCACCATTGGTCGTCGTGGCTTTCTCCTGGAACCTGGAGGTGATCATCGAGCCATACTGCACCGACTGGAGGGAATGATTCTGACCGCTGTCATCGAAATGAAGGATGATGCGGTTATCTGTGGGATTGGGATTCCCAGGACCGACGAGCCAGTGGAAGGTCTCGCTTCCGTCGCGGCTGTGCATCTTGATCAGATGGGAGTTGGTGTCGCGGTCGACGATGTAGATGCCTGCGGGGCAGGTCTTGCCCGCAACGGTGAACTTGAAAGGAACCTTGATCGCGGCTTCAGCGTTTGCGGTGGTTGCGGCTACGGCTACGGTCGCCATTACGATCGACGCCAGAAAGAAATTCCGAACTGTGTTTGCCATGTGTGTTACCTCCTGCCTACATGAGCAACAGTACGGAAGCTGAAAAATTAAGTCGTTAAATCCGCGTCTAGAAATCGTCAAGCTTTCGTTGTAAAGGCTTTACGTTTTCCTGGATGCTGGATGCCGCTTGGCGGGCGGCGTCGAGTTCCGCTTGAATCTCAGCCTGAGCGGACGGGCCTTCAACCCGGCCCATGTTTTCAGTGAGCGCGTAGGCGTGCTCGAGCAGGTGCGCGGCCTCGGCATATGCCTGGCGCTGCAGTGCCTGGCGGGCTGCCGTGCGCAGGGCATCAGCGGCGCGCGACCATTGGCAGGCAGCTTCTAAATGCTGGGCTATTTCGCGCGCCACGTCGGCTTCGCGGCCGGTAAAGAGCTGCCCCAGACGCTCGGCAACGCGTACATGCCGCCGCGCCCGTCGCGCGACTGCCTGGCGCTGATACAGCACTTCACGATACAGGCCATGCGCAAAAACGTAGAAGGCAGAGCGCGAGCCGTCAGGAAGCTCATCCTGACCGACACGTTGCACAAAGTAGAGTCGTCGCGCGAGATTGTCGCAAGCTTCCTCGGCCTCTGCCTGGTCCATTTCAAGAGCCGCTGCAATGGCCCAGGCGGGTGAAGCAACGTCGGTAAGGCTGGCCGCCTCAAGCAGACGCTGGTCCATGGGGGAGAGGCGTTCAACCTCACGCTCGATCATCTGGGCAAGTCCATCGGGCACGCTGGCCTCAATTTCTGCAAAGGGTGCCCGCTGCTGCCACGCAGTAAGTTCATCGGAAGTTTCACGCATCAAAAAGCATTGCGCGATCAGGTGTTCGACGATGGCGATGACAAAGAGCGGATTGCCCTCAGAGTGCTGGTGTACGAATGTGGCCAATCCGGTGGGGAGTTCTTCCTGATGGAGTTCGCGGCGCAGCAGCTCTTTGACAGCGGATTTGCCGAGCGGGGCGAGGGCGATCTCTTCGCCAAGCCGTCGCATGAGCAGGTCCTGCTTGAGCCCGAGCAACGCCTTCTTTTCCGCGACCGCTTCGCTCGCCTCATGGGCACGAAACGTTCCCAGCAACATCAGTCTGGCAGGAGCACGTCGCCGCGCGAGGGCTGAAATGAGGTGCAGTGTCGATTCGTCGGCCCAGTGCAGGTCTTCAAACACGAAGATGAGAGGCTTATCGGCTGCCAGTTCTTCAAGAGCCGCGCACAGGTCACCCAGCGTCCGGTCGACCGTGGTGCGTTTTGCTTCCTGGTCGCAGGCCGCGCCCGTCAGCCAGGCCGGTGCCATGCGCGTGAGGATGCGGCAAACGCGATCGCCCTCAGGGCCGCTGCAGAGCTGCCCGAGTGCCTCGACCACTGGATAGTACTCCTCGGTACGGCCGACGCCCTCAACACATTGCCCACGCGCGATGCAGGCCTGCGGCGCGAAGGCGGAATGCTGACTAAAGGCATCTACCAGAGCGGTTTTGCCGATTCCGGCCTCGCCGGTAATAAAAACGGTGCGCCGCTGACCGGTGGCGGACTGTTGCATGCGCGTTTCCAGCAGGGTCAGCTCTTCTTCGCGGCCCACAATCGCAATTGCCCTGGCTTCTTCTTTTTGCATTGAATTGGCCGATGCGCTGCGCCTGCCATCGGCACACTCTGTGACGGGCGCGACGAAACAGTAGCCTCGTTTGGGCAGGGTCTGGATGAAGCGTGGCTGTCCTGCCTCGTCTCCCAGCGCCTTGCGCAGCTCAAGCATGTAGGTTCGCAACACCTGGGGCTGGACATAGGTTTCTGGCCACAGTACTTCGAGCAACTCGTCATGGGTAATGAGGCGGCCGGCGTGCTCGACGAGGTAGCGCAAAACGGCGAAGGGCTTAGGGCGCAGGGAAAGCTGCACCCCCTCGCGCCACAGGCACTCGTTGGCCGTATCCAGCGCAAACGCTTCAAACTGCTTCATCCTAAACCAGCCCTCGAAAAAGGTATCGTACCAAGTCTTTTCCAGCAATCCAGGCGCCACAACCGCCATTCGTCCTATTTCCCCTAACCCCAAGAGAACAAGGAAGATCGCGCCAACTAATCCTCCCGCGTGAACCCAAAGACAAACAGCCACTGTCCATAATCGAAAAAACCGTCCTCAACCGGACAGTCAAAGCGCGCACGTTCCCCTCACCCGTTCTGAAATGGTGATACGGAATCCAATACTATGCCGTTCCATCGCAGGTCTGTCGCGGGCGTTTTGAGCGCCAACGGTCCGATCCATCCAACGCAAAAGCCTCGCGCACAAATCAAGAATTGTGTTTTGGTAGACGCTAGAGGGTCGTCAGGGAAAAAGGACTCAAAGAGCGCCTGACCCAAGGCCTATCCTTTGCCGAAGCCCGCCAAACCTAATAACGGAAAGATCGTCAAGAGTCTTCTCCGTATGCTTTGTGGAGCTAATGGCCACTACAGGATGGATGAAATCGAGGAGAATCCCGGCTCAGCCTTTTGGCGAAACCTGGAGTATGACCCTTCTTTTTTTGACGATGCTCATGCAAAACATTTCGTCGTACACCCGCAGTCTCTTCTGGAATGTGCCCTCGAATCCTGCGGAAACTACCCCGCAAATCGCTTAGCCCCACCCGCCATTTCCGCGCCCCGTTACAATAACGAGATGCAGTCGCCCCAACCCCTGAATGCCGCCAACCTTGCAACCCAGGCGGCCCGAGCATGAAACGATTCTTGCGCCTGGCCAGCTACGTTGCGCCTTACTGGTTTCAGTCGCTGGCCGGTGTCATCCTGCTTGCAGCGGTCGGCCTGCTTGAGGCACTACGGCTGCTGATTCTGGGACCGGTCCTCAGCACGGTGCTCAATCCCGGCGTCAACACGACCAGCATTCCGCTCTTCCCCAAACTGCCCGCACCCTACCAGTTTGACCTGCTCAAGATCGTTCCATCCCACTTCCACAACGCGTGGACGGTTGTGGCGTTTGCGCTGATCGTCTCCACGTTGCTGAAGGGTGTTTGCGACTACGTTGGCACCTACATGGTGAATTACGCCGGGTATGGCATGATCACCGACCTGCGCAACCACCTCTACGAAACCATCCTCAAAAGCTCTGCGAGCTTCTTTCACAAGCATGCGACCGGCACGATCCTCTCGACGCTCATCAACGACGTTGAGCGCGTGCAAACGGCCGTCTCTGCCGTGCTTGGCGAATTTCTGCAGCAGGCATTTACCTTCATTTTCACCATTGCGGCGGTCATTGCCCTGGGAGGCCGGCTGAGTTGGGCGCTGCTGATTTTTGTGCCGGTGGTGATCACCTCGGCGCGAAAGATTGGCCGTTCGGTGCGCGTACGCACCCGTACGGGTCAGGATCGCGTCGCGGAAATCCAGAACATCCTCCACGAAACGATTACGGGAAACCGAATCGTCAAGGCATTCTCGACTGAGCTATGGGAGATTTTGCGTTTCAAAAAGGCCGCTCGACGCCTTTTTCGCGCAAACCTGCGCTCGGTGCGGGTGCAATCGATCAGTTCGCCGCTTATGGACGTGATCGGCTCCGTGGCGATTGCCCTACTGCTCTGGATTGGTCGCAACGAAATCAAGGCCGGGCGGATGGAGATGCAGACCTTTGTCGTCTTCATCATCGCTCTCTTCAAGCTTTACGACCCGGTCCGCAAATTTGCCTTCTTTTACAACAGTTTTCAGCAGGCGATGGGCGCTTCGGTTTCGATCTTCAGCTTTCTTGATATTGAGGATGACGTCCGAGAAAAGTCCCGCGCGCACACGCTCAAGTCTTTTCACGACAAGATTGCGTTTGAAAACCTCGGCTTCTCTTATTCGACCGACGAGGGTGAGCACCAGATTTTGCATGAGATCAATCTGGAGGTCCGCCGCGGAGAAATGCTGGCGCTGGTTGGTCCCAGCGGAGCAGGGAAGAGTACGCTGGTCAACCTTATTCCGCGCTTCTATGACGCATCGAGCGGGCGCATTCTCATTGACGGCTACGATGTGCGGGTGCTGACCCTGGATTCGCTGCGCAAGCAGGTCGCCCAGGTCACGCAGGAGACGATTCTTTTCAACGACACCGTGCATAACAACATTGCCTATGGCCAGCCCGACATGGCGCGCGACAAGGTGGAGCAGGCTGCCAAACACGCATTGGCCCACGAATTCATTCTCAAGATGCCCCACGGCTACGACACCGTGATCGGCGAGAAGGGATTCCGCCTCTCGGGCGGGGAAAAGCAGCGCATCGCCATCGCCCGCGCCGTCCTTAAAAACGCGCCGATTCTCATCCTTGATGAAGCGACGTCTGCGCTCGATACTGAGAGCGAATCGCTGGTGCAGGCCGCGCTGAGTAACCTGATGCAGGGACGGACGGTTATGGTGATTGCGCATCGGCTCTCGACGGTTCGCCGCGCCACACGGACGGTGGTGCTTGAAAACGGCCGTATTTCGGCGATTGGTTCGCATGAAGAACTGCTCCAGAGCAGCCCCACCTACCAGCGCCTGTACGAATTGCAGTTTGTTGGCGGCGCAGGCCCTGAGACTGGCCCGGATTTTCGAGCCGATTTGCAGGCTTCGGGCGCAGTAGGAGCAGGTACGATGGAAAGTGGACAAGAACCGTATCTATGAAGACCACCCCTGCAGTTTCATCCATGACTGGATTCGCGCGCGTAGCAGTCTCTGTGAGTTCCCAGTTGACTTATGTGCTCACAATCAAGAGCGTCAACCATCGGTTTTTGGATGTTCACCTTCGTCTGCCGACCGGCCTTGACGGCCTTGAGATGGATCTGCGGCGCCTGCTGAAAGAGCATCTGCTGCGCGGTCATGTTGAGGTGGCTCTTCAGGTGGAGCGGGCGACGACGACCCGCGGCGGGTATAACCGCGAGATCGTGGCGGGTTACGTTGCTGCGTTTCAGGCGGCGGCAGAGGAGTTTGAGCTGCAAGGACAGCCGGATCTCAACGTGATTTTGCGCGTGCCGGGGGTGCTCGGCATGGAGCCTCGTTCGGACGAGTCGGACCTGGCGATGCTCACTGCCAGCGTATTGGAACATATCGTACCGTTGCTGGCAGACCTGAAAGCGATGCGCCAGCGTGAAGGGGCAGCGCTGGCTGGAATTTTGCACGCTACGCTGGATCGGCTCGCCGAAGCAACCTCTGGCGTGGCCGAGCTGCGCCCCGACGTAGAGCGCCGCCATCAGCAGAGGCTCATCGAAAAGCTGCAAGCCGCCGTCGGCACCGAGCCTTTTCACCAGCAGCGATTGCTTGAAGAGGTTGCAATCCTCGTCGAACGCAGCGATGTGTCCGAAGAAATTGCGCGCATGGAGACGCACATTCAGCACTTCCGCGAAGTGCTTGCTGCCGGCGGGGAAACAGGGAAGAAACTCGACTTTTTGCTGCAGGAGATGAATCGAGAGGCCAATACGCTGCTCTCAAAAACTGCAGGAGTTGCCGGGGCGGGCATTCGGATTACCGAGTTGGGATTAGCGATGAAGGCAGAAGTAGAAAAGGCTCGCGAACAGATCATGAATCTGGAATAGAACTAGAGCAGGGAACAACCAACAGAAAGCTAAAGGGGATTGTGGCAGGCATACTTTTCATCATTTCGGCGCCCTCCGGCTCAGGCAAGAGCACGCTGGTGAGCGCGCTTCGTTCGCAGGTGGGTGGCATTGATTTTTCCATCTCGTGGACTACGCGGCTTCCGCGTGGGTCTGAGGAAAATGGTCGCGAATACCATTTCACCACGCGCGACGAGTTTGAGCGCATGCGCGACGCTGGCGAGTTTCTGGAGTACGCTGAGGTTTTTGGCAACTACTATGGCACCGCGCGCAGTTCCCTGGTAGAAGCGACGGCCGCCGGACGCGACCTGCTGCTGGATATTGACGTTCAGGGCGCGCTGCAGGTCCGGGAGAAGATTCCTGAAGCCGTGACCATCTTCGTCATGCCTCCCAATCCCAAGGTTCTACGCACCCGTTTGCGCAACCGCAGCCGCGCCGAGGGCCCTGTGGATGAGGCAATTCTGCAGCGGCGACTCAACGAGGCCAGCAAGGAAATTGAGAACTACGGCCAATACCGCTATATTCTAGTTAACGATGTGCTCGATCGAGCCGTCGCCCAACTGGAAGCAATCGTCCAGGTTGAGCGGATCAAGCAGGACGGCAAGCCGCTCGACAAGCGCACCAAGCGAGAACTTGAAATCGCGGAAGGCTGCCGCGAGGTCAATTCACGCGAACGCCTCAAGCCCATACTCGAGTCCTTCGGCATCGATCCGGGGACTGACCCCTGGCAGTACAAACTTCTCTGACCCAGAACTGTACCTAAATTTGGAGGATACTGACGACCATGGATCTACCCATTGAAACCAAGTTCGACTCCAACTATCGCAAGGTTCTCGTGGCGGCGCGACGCGCTCGTCAAATTCAAAGCGGCGCAAGCCCGCTCATCCACAGCCAGTCCAACAAGGCCTGCCGCCTTGCCCAGGATGAGATTCGAGCCGGCATGATCGCCTATGTCCATACTGGCCCACCTCCCGAAAAGCCTACGCTCGAAGATCCAGGAATTCCCATCCTGGCGATCTGAAGAATCTGATCATCAAGCTGATCGGCACGAGCGAAAGAATCGTTACACGAGGCGCAGCGTAATCCCAGGCCGGGATCACTTTGCGCCGTATTTTTTGTGAGGCCGGTGCTTCGATTGCGACTCATTGCGAGCCGTGTCTCGACATCCATGACCCGATCCATGACCCGGGCAATTCGCCTCCGCGTTACAATCCAAACATGAAGGTAATGGTCGGTGTCTCTGGTGGAATAGCAGCCTACAAAGCTGCTGAAGTAGTGCGCGCCTTGCAGCGACAGGCTCTGCAGGTCCGGGTTGTGATGACTGAGGGTGCACAAAAGTTCATCCAGCCGCTCACCTTTGCCGCGCTCACTGGCCATAAGGTGATCACCAGCCTTTGGCCCTCGGGAGAGCGGGAAGATGTTTCGATGGACACCAGCATTGAGCATATTGCGGAGGCGCAATGGGCAGACGCCCTCGTCGTCGCCCCCGCTACCGCCGGCATCCTCGCTAAATTTGCGCACGGCATGGCCGACGATTTTCTGACCACGATGTATCTGGCCACTACAGCCCCTGTGCTCGTGGCCCCGGCGATGAACGTGAACATGTGGGAGCACCCCGCGACCCAGGCCAATCTTGAATTGCTGAAGCAGCGGGGCGTGCGCGTCATCGAGCCAGGTTCTGGCCAACTGGCCTGCGGCATGGTCGGAGTAGGCCGACTCGCCGAGCCTGAATTCATTGCTGACGCCGTCCTCAATGCACTCGGGCGCAGCCATGACCTGGCCGGCGAAACCGTGCTCATCACCGCCGGCGGCACGCGCGAAGCGCTCGACCCCGTCCGCTTCCTGGGGAACCGCTCCAGTGGCAAGATGGGCTACGCCCTTGCGGAAGCAGCCCAGAGCCGTGGAGCTAAAGTCATTCTTGTCAGCGCGCCGTCGGCCCTCTATCCGCCCGCCCATTGCGAACTGATCAAGGTAACGACCGCTGACCAGATGCGCTCGGCAGTGCTCAGCCGCATGGCAGAGGCCACCCTCGTTATCAAATCGGCAGCCGTCGCCGACTACACTCCACGCGTCGTCGCCGACCAGAAACTCAAGCGTACTGGGCCTCTCACGATTGAATTTCTTCCGACCGAAGACATCCTCGCCGAAGTCGTACGCCAGCGTCGGCCAGGTCAACTGATCGTCGGTTTTGCCGCAGAGACGGAAAACGCCCAGGAAAACGGGCGCGCTAAGTTACTGCGAAAGGGTGTTGACGCTATCGTGGTCAATGACGTTTCCCGCGAAGGCGTGGGCTTTGACGCCGACCTCAACGGTGCCACCTTCCTGACCACCACGACCGCCATCGACCTGCCCGACATGCCCAAACGCGCTCTGGCCGACCGCATCCTCGACGAAGTCGTAGGCCTGCGCCGACCGCAATCACTGCTTGTTGAAATGTCTTCGGCGGCCATGTTTTCGGCTGGCACTAGCGGCGCGGGCTTGCCTGAACCCGCTGTCGAAACTGACGGCGAAGTCTTCGTTGCCAGTGCCGGTTCACGCCGCCAGATTATCTTCGAATAGGCTGTTGTCTTGACTGAACCGACCGCCCAGCCCGCCCAATTCGCGACGATTGTCGCCGACCCAGTTGCTCGCGTAGCATTGCAGGCCCGCCTGCGGTACTACCGTGATCTGGGCCTTTACGACTTCTACCGCCGGGAAGTAGACCCGGCTCAATGGGCCGTTGCGGAAACTGCCCCGGAACCAGTAGCAATCGCCCCAGTCCTAGGGGCCACGCCGCGGGCCGCAGCGCCTGAGTCGGCCCCAGCAGCTTTATTCACCCCGATATTTGAGGAAACCGAGATCGCTCCCCGCAAACCATTTCCCGCCGCCCCACCGCAGGCTCCACCCGTTCCTCCGGAGCAGCACTTCGCCGCCCTCAAGCTCATTCAGGACGACATCGGCGACTGCCACCGCTGCGCCCTCGCGGCTGGCCGCAACAAGCTGGTCTTTGGCGATGGCGACCCCAATGCTCGACTCATGTTCGTGGGAGAAGGCCCTGGTGCCGACGAAGACGCCTCTGGACTGCCTTTTGTTGGGCGCGGCGGGCAACTGTTGAACAACATGATCAACGCTATGGGGCTCCAGCGCGAAGAGGTCTATATCGCCAATGTCGTCAAGTGCCGCCCGCCCGCAAACCGCACACCCGAGCCCGACGAAGCGCACACCTGCTCGCCGTTTCTCTTTCGCCAGATCGACGTGGTGCGCCCCCAGGTCATCGTCGCCCTCGGCCAGACTGCTGTGACTTATCTCACCGGCGAAAAGCGTGCTCTCTCCGCCTGGCGCGGTGTGGTCCACCCGCTGCGCGGGACGAAACTCATCGTCACCTACCACCCGGCGTTCCTGCTTCGCGACCCAAACCAAAAGAAGCATGCCTGGGCCGATCTGCAGATCGCCATGCGCGAACTGGGGCTGAATCCGCCAGGGCGGAAGTAGATCTGCACTGAAAGGTCATGAGGGCTCTGTTTTTAATAGCTCGGCTTGAATGAGCTATCGTCTCCTTCAGGGAATTCGCGCCAACTGCAAGTCTTTGTCGCCAAGATGCAGCACCATCACTTGTGCTGACTCTCCGCCCGTGGGTTTGAACGAGCATTCATCGCTCGAAACGGCTGAATAGAAGTCGTCCTTGCTCTCTGGCAACAATTCCTGCTTCGCCTCATCATTCTCTTGAATTGAAAGGTGCCCGTCTTCAAGAGTTACCGAAATGACAATATCGGGGGGCAACTTGTATCGCCCGACCACCCTGCTCAACTGCGCCGTGGTCAATGAGACCTTGGGATGCTCTTTCAACCTGGGCAGTGGGGGTAGCTTGTCGTAAGGTGTGTAGCCCTCCCAGTCAAACGGGAACGCCGTTTCGCCCAGCAGGGAATCGATCAGCGGTTTGAAGACTCCCTCGCCATTGGAGCTGTTCGTCATGATCAGAATTCCTCGACCGTCACGGAAAAAAAGCGCGAGGTGCCGCCATCCCTCATCATGGCCTTCCTTGAAGAACGCCTTTCCGTAAGGCGATAAATATTCGCCCCACCCAAGTCCGTAACGCAGTCGAATCCCCTCGTTAGCCATTGTTGTCTCTTCAGAGAGCGACGGAAACTGGTGGGCGGAATGGATGTTGACCGCAGGGCTAAGCATCTTGCCCCTTGTGCGCGTATCCAAAATCCTATTTCGCATCAGTGCACTGAGAAACATCGCGTAATCCTGAACAGTTGTCTGCATGGACCCCGCTGCGTCCGGCGAAGAGCGCCTCTCTGGCCCCAGTGACCGGCCATATTCGTCATAGCCATTGGCAAAATCTCCCTCAAACTCAGGCTTCCAAACCATATTTGTTCGTGTCATTTGTGTTGGGCCAAACAGACTGTCCTGCATGAGTTGCGTCAACGATTTGCCGGTGACGGATTCAACAATCAGTTGCGCCAGAACAATACCCTCACCCGAGTAGGCATAACGGGTGCCAGGCTCAAAGTGAATCTTGAGTTTGCGGTCCTCCTCAAATCCTCGCCAGTTGGCAAAGCCGCCCGTGTGGCTCAACAGAATCCGGAGTGTGAGTTTCCTGGTACGCGCGTCATTTTTCAGGTCTGCATACTTTGGATACTCAGACAGCGGTTTGGGAAGATACCGCTCAATTGGCTTGTCGAGATCGAGCTTGCCTTGCTGGACCAGGCACATCACCATCGTCGCAAATGCCGCCTTGCTCAATGAGGCTGAGGTCATCACTGAGTCCGTGGTGAGGGGCAGCTTCTTTTCGACATCCCTCGTGCCATAGGCCTTCGAATAGGCGATCTGGCCGTGATCAAAGAGTGCCAGCCCCAGCCCCGTGACATGTGCCGCGTTGATGAGCCTGGTCGCCGTCGCATCGATGTCGGATTGGTTAAGCTGCCCTCCGTCAAGCTTGCTCAGGTGAGAACCCTGACCGTGCATCACAAATGAAGTGAAGAGCACCAACGCGGCAAGAGACATCGCTGTTCGAGTCATCCGTTCATCCTTTTCCGTCAACACCGGGACAAAATAGAAAATCCGTTTCTTTCGGTCCCATTTGACGGCTACTACGAACGCAACGAAAGTCAGGTTCCCTGCTTCGAACCATATTTCTTACTCATTCCGCCACAGCGCCACGCCGCCGAGCAGGCCCTCTTCGTTGGGGACGATGCGAATATTGTGAGCAAGCTCAAAATTGATATGTTTGGCGTTGCCGCCGCCGAGGTGCAGGTAGTCCCAGTTGAAGAGCTGGCTGGTTTGCTCAATCGCTTTCTGCACCAGTACATTCCATTTTTTCTTGCCGTATTTTTCGATGTCGCGCAAGCCGAGAAAGTCTTCGTAGGTCTTGCCCTTGCGCCAGGGATGATGTGCCAGTTCAAGACCGGGGCAGAGGTGCCCGTTTGTAAATAGGGATGAACCCAGGCCGGTACCAAAGGTGAGGCACAGTTCCACGCCCTTGGCAAAAGTCGCTCCGTAGCCCTGTACAGAGGCGTCGTTGGCCACACGTACCAGTTTGCCCCAATCCTTTGCGAGCGTCTCCTGCAGGGGAAAACCGGCCCATGCGGGGTCAAGATTGTGCGCTGCAAGGGTCACACCGTTTTTCACGACGCCGGGGAAACCGACTGAAACGCGGTCAAACTCCGGCACCTGGGCACGCAGATCGTCCAGTACCGCAATCACGCGGGCAGGCGTCGGACCGGCCGGTGTCAAGGCGCGGAAGCGTTCGCTGATAGGCTTGCCGTGGGCGTCAAGCACCATCATCTTGATGCCGGTGCCGCCAATGTCGATCGATAGGGTGGTCGGCTTGTGAACCGGTTCGAGCGTCGCAAAGGCGGCAAGCTCGGGGGCCGGAGCGGTCTTTGCGATCACGGATTTCGTTGAGGATTTGCGTTTGGCGGCAGGCTTCGGGGCGTTGGGGGTTATGGATTTCATCAGGACGGAATTGTAGCTGGTGAAGACAAGAAATGCGACTGCGGCCGCGGGGGCGCTCTCGATGGCACTGTATCGCCTAGACTAAGGGTTGCAATTGAGACTTTTCCGCGATGCCTGTTTACTGCGAAGTTGCGCTGCCTCTGCCCCTGGACCGGACCTTTACCTACGTCCTCGGTCCGGGGCAAAGTCCGGTGCGCGGTGTCCGGGTGATTGTTCCGTTTCGGAATGAAAAGCTGATTGGCGTGGTGATGAAGCTGCACTCGGAGGCTCCTGCCGATTTCGAAGCGAAGCTGGTCGAGACTGTGCTGGATGATGAGCCGCTGCTGACCGAGCAACTGCTGGATCTGGCGGTATGGATGGCACAGTATTATCTGGCTCCGCTGGGTGAGGTGCTGCGCACCATGCTGCCGCTCATGGCCGAGGTTCGCCGCACTGTCTACTTCAGGATTACCGATGCCGGGCGGGACAAACTGGCCGGCAGCTTTGACGGCGATATGCGGCTGGCTGCAAAGCGTCGCGCTCAGGCTGCTCCTGAGCAGAGCGAAATTGATCACAAGGTGCTTTTGCGGCTGGCTGATGGCGAGGCGGTGAAGCTCAGCACTCTGCGCACTGCGACCGCCGCCACGATGCTGCATCTGACGACGATGCTGCGCAAGAAGTGGATTGCCCGGGAAACCTCGGCAGTAGAGCGCGATGCCCGCCGCACAGAGCGCTTTGCCGTGCTGGTGCCTGAGACGCGCCTGCCTGCGCTGACGGCCAAGCAGCAGGCGATCCTCGCCGAGCTGGCGGCTGGCGGAGGGGAACTGCCCATCGCCATGCTGCAGGAGAAAGGCACTTCGCCGAGCAGCCTGCAAACGCTGGTGCGGCGCGGTCTGGTGCGCATTGATGAGCGGCCTGCAGTCTTCAGCCTGGCCGGGATGGGTCATGTGAACCCGGCGCACGCGTTGAACGAGCCGCAGATGGAGGCATTGGCCTCGATTGCGATAGCCCAGGGCTTCCAGCCGTTTCTGCTGCACGGTGTCACGGGCTCCGGCAAGACGGCGGTCTATCTCGCGGCATTGCAGAGGGCGCTCGACCGGGGACAGGGCGCAATCCTGCTGGTGCCGGAAATTGGCCTGACACCGGCCGCTGCGGCGCAGCTGGACGCGACGTTTGGTGACCGCGTAGCGCTGCTGCATTCTGCTCTGACGCCGGCGGAACGCTCTGACCAGTGGCATCGCATCCAGCGCGGCGAGAAGCCGGTTGTCGTCGGCACGCGGTCGGCCATCTTTGCGCCGGTGCCCAACCTCGGCCTGGTGCTGGTTGACGAGGAGCATGACCAGAGCTACAAGCAGGAAGAGACTCCGCGCTACAACGCCCGTGACGTGGCCGTGATGCGGGCAAAGCTGGCTGGCGCACCGGTGGTGCTGGGTTCGGCGACGCCTTCGCTTGAGAGCTGGCAAAACTGCGAGGCCGGCAAGTATCGCCGTCTCTCCATGGCCGACCGCGTCAACAACCGGCCTATGCCAACCGTCGAACTGGTAGACATGCGCATCGAATTTCAGCAGACTGCGAGGGAAGACATTTTTTCCCGACTGCTGATCGCTGAAACCCAGGCAACGCTCGACCGCGGCGAACAGGCGATGATTCTGCTGAACCGGCGGGGCTACTCCTTTGTCGCGATGTGCCGCTCGTGCGGAGAAAAGCTGGAGTGCCAGAACTGTGCCATTTCGCTGACGCATCACAAGCCGGTCGATTCTGAAGAGGCCATGGCCAGCGCGGGCCAGCGGCTGGAATGCCACTACTGCGGCTACCGGCGCACCGTGCCCAAGCGCTGCCCAAAGTGCGACAGTGAGCACCTCTACTACCTGGGAGCTGGTTCGCAGCAGGGCGAAGAACGATTGCAGGAGATATTTCCCTCGGCACGCATTGGCCGCATGGACCGCGACACCGTTCGGGGCCGTTATGACATGGAGCGGCTGCTGGCCCGCCTGCACTCTGGCGAAATCAACCTGCTGGTGGGGACGCAGATGATTGCCAAGGGACACGACGTGCATGGTGTCACGTTGGTTGGCGTCGTTGGCTGTGACCACGCCCTTTCCATGCCGGACTTTCGTGCTGCGGAGCGGGTCTTCCAGTTGATGACGCAGGTCTCGGGACGCGCAGGACGGGGCAACCTGCCCGGCCGCGTCGTGGTCCAGACTTATCATCCTGATCACTACGCCATCGTCGCAGCCTCTACGCATGACTACCAGACATTCGTCGCCCGGGAACTCAAGTACCGCCGCTGGATGCACTATCCCCCGTTTGGTGTGCTGGCCAACTTGCTGATCCAATCCAAAAAGTTAGAGGAGGCGTCCAGTTGGGCGGCGACCCTCGGCAAATGGTTTCAGAAGACCAATCCTGAAGGTGTTCGGGTCCTCGGCCCCTGCACCGCGCCCATTGCCCGGATCAAGGAGGTTTACCGCTTTCATCTGATTCTCAAGGCGACCTCGCGGCGGGCGCTGAATACTGCGCTGCGTGCGGCGCTGACGCATGCTGATGAGGCGGGGATTCCGCGCCGTAATCTGGTCGTGGACGTAGACGCCCTGCGACTGATGTAACCCCTGGCATGGCGCTCATCGGTTCGCGTCGGTGCCTGGCCCGTGGGATGCGGCACCTGTGCGGTGCATGCCTCGGCAGGACGCGATTTCCGGCGTACCTTGCTGATTCAAACAAAGAGGCTATTACTTAAGGGGAAGGTTGCATGGGGCTACGGCTTTCGGGGGATGTCAAGTCGAGTCTCGTGTTTTCTATCCTTAGCCGATGAGAGAATGGAAGCAAGTGATTCTGTAGACCCCAGGCGGCCTCAGGTACTTTGGACGAGGGCAGTGCCGCGAGTTGCGAGGGGTAAGGCATGCGAACAAAGATCTGGGTCCGCCCAGGAGGCTAGGTACGCTATGGGTAATTGGGCAGCAGACGCTCGGCCTAGAACAACGACGGCGAAAGAAGAGAAGCAGACCTTGGATTGGACAAAGCTGGAGCAACATCTGCAGGAAATCGGCACCTTGCATACGAGTATTTATCGTATGGTGCGCAACCTCGCACCCGCTCTGGTGCTGAGTGGTTACTGGTTCTTCAAGCATCCGGGCTTAATGTTTGAAGGTGCGGATTGGTGGTATGTTCCGCGTGTCAGCCTGCTTGAGATTTGCATGCTGGTTGCTGTTACGGTCATTTCGCGTGCGGCGACCGGTCATGGACAGAGTACGAACGATGAGTTGATTCACAAGGAAATGGCAGCCAGTTTGCTGGCATCTTTTCTGTGCGCCGCTGTCATCTATCCTTGCCTTCTGGCTAAGCTGGATTGGGAGCGGGCGATTCGAGTAGATGCAGGATTCTTTCTGGCCAGTTCTTTGCTCAGCCTCATCTTTCTTGCGGTTGCCTGCTTCATCGGCTGGGTGTCGATTGATACCATCGTTCCCCGTCGCGAGGTACTCATCATCGGTTCAGGCCGTGGCGGACAAGCTGCTTTCGAAGAGATGGTCGATTCGCCGGTATATAACATCGTGGGCGTGCTGGATGACGACTTTGTCGGCACTGGACCGATGCGGAAGCGCTTTCTTGGGGGGCTTGATTTACTGGATACTTTGCTCAAGGAAAATCCAGTTTCTGTTGTCTATTGCTCCCTGCCAGTCAAGTCAATGTATGAGCCTATTCAGCAAGTCATTGAAGTCTGCGAGCGATTTGGTGTCGAGGTACGGCACTCGTCTCACTTATTCCAGACCAAAATAGCCCGGCTTGATAAGAAGGGCAATAACCATTACTCAATTCTGCGCATGGTCAAGGATGACTCGAACCACTATGTCAAAAGGGCCATAGATATTGTGGGCTCAGGTACTCTGCTGTTATTGTCTCTACCGGTATTGATTGCGGTGGGCATCGCGATCAAGCTCACCAGCCCCGGCCCCATCTTCTTTTCTCAGGATCGCTATGGGCTGCATCGCCGCCGCTTCCGTATGTTCAAACTGCGCACGATGGTGATCAACGCCGAGGTATTGCAAGCCCAGCTTGAGGGGCAGAATGAGCTCGGGGGGCCGGTCTTCAAGATCAAGGCGGACCCGCGTGTGACTAAGGTCGGTGCCTTCCTGCGCAAGACATCGATTGACGAGTTGCCTCAGTTCTGGAACGTACTCATGGGAGATATGTCGTTGGTGGGTCCACGGCCTCTTGCGGTTCGGGATGTCTTGAAAATTGAGGACTCAGCACAACTGCGCCGCTTCAGCGTATTGCCCGGTATCACCTGCATCTGGCAAATGAGCGGGCGCAATAACACAGACTTTGCAAACTGGATTCGACAAGACCTGGAATACATCGATTCCTGGTCTCTGATGCTGGACTTGAAGATTCTGGTTGGTACGATTCCGGCTGTACTCTGGGGCAAAGGCGCGATGTAGCTGTCGCGCCGGCTGAAACCCGTTACCTCGGCACTTACAAGTTCCTAGTTCTCGGCCAGTGCGGCAGCGATTTCGCTGAGCACTTCGCGAGCCGCCTGTGCAGGGTCGGCCGCCTGCGTAACAGGCCTTCCCACGACTATGTGGCTGGCGCCCTGCTGAAGGGCCTGAGCCGGGGTTGCAATGCGCTGCTGGTCCCAAGCCGCCGCGCCAGCGGGGCGAATCCCTGGTGTGACGAGCACTGCCTCACGGCCCGCCAGCGCACGGAGTGCTGCGACCTCCTGCGGAGAACAGACAAATCCGCGGATCCCGTTTTCCAGCCCCATCCGCGCCAGTAGCTCAGCCTGTGCCAGCGGAGTTCGCGGCACGCCAACTGCCTCAACCTGCGCCTGATTCATGCTGGTGAGGACGGTGACGGCGAGCAACTCTGGAGGTGTTGCGGCATTTATCGTTGCTTCGCGGGCGGCTGCGAGCATGGCCGGGCCGCCTGCGGCATGTAGGGTCAGCATGCGAACGTTGAGAGCTGTCGCGGTGCGAACAGCCGAGGCGACCGTGTTGGGGATATCGTGCAGTTTCAGGTCGAGAAAGATGGAATGGCCTCGACTGACTAGAGTTTCAACGATTGCCGGGCCGGCCGCGATAAACAGTTCCAGCCCGATCTTGAGCCAGGGGCACTGGCCTTCGAGCCTGTCAACCAGGGCCAGCGCTGCGGCTGCCGTGGGCACATCCAGCGCGACGATCAGGCGCTGCTGCGCCTCGTCCCAGGCGGATGTTTTGGGCGATGTGGGTGCGCGCAAAGGCTCAAATGCTGTGGTCAGGCTATTTTCAGGCATGGAATTCCTAGCGTGTGGCGGTCAAAGTGTCAGGACGGCCAAGGTCTGGCCAGTTTAACTGAGCAGCCTCCGCCCCTTCGACTTTTTCCAGCCGGACCCGCACGTTGCTTCGTCGATCAAATCCGAGAGACTTGGCGGCGCGCCAGGAGAGGTCAACGATGAGGCCGGCAGGTACCGGGCCGCGGTCATTGACGCGCACCATGATGGAACGCCGATTGACCAGATTGGTCACTCGCAGCAGCGTTCCTATGGGCAGCGTCCGATGGGCGCAGGTGAGCATGTTCAGATCGAATGCTTCGCCGCTGGCGGTGCGGTGGCCCTGGAAGCGGCGGCCGTACCAGGAGGCTTTGCCAACCTCAGTCCACTTGCGGGTTTTTGCTACGTGAGGATTGCTATGCGCCTGCGAACCGGGAGTAGCGTGCACCGCGACGCCTGCGACCGTTACCAGCAGCGCAATTGCCGCTGCGTGGAAAGGTCTGGGACGAGTGCGTTCGTTCTTTCCTGTGTTTGTTTGCATAGTGTACCTACCAAAGGATACTGGCTAAGCAGGGTCAAGTCAAAGATTTGAGACAATTTATGGGCTGATACGGGCCTGATCTTCAGGCCTGAAAACGCTTTCGGAAGTCCTTTCATTAGTTATAGATAGTGTATTAACCAGAGAGATAACAGTACCGTATTCCGCGCTAAGTCCTTTGCTCAGAGAAGCTTCGCATGTTGTCACAATCTGCAACACCTCGACTGAAAACAAATGAGCGGGCAATCCTGGAGGGACTGCCCGCTGCTGAGAAAAGTCTTACAACTTTTTCCGGCTCAACCGGTCGCGGACAGGTTTTCGGCACTGTCGGCAGCATGATCCTGCGCCTGGCTGGCGGGCAAAAATCGATTCAAATCGTTTGTCTGATACTCCGTTTAACCCAACTGACAAGGATGAAATTTCCAGACTCTTCGACCTAGCCCGTCATGTGGCATCAATTTCCCGAGTTCGGGTTTGCGAGTCCTGATTTCGTGATTCGTGATTTTCCGGCGATCCCGCACTGGCATAAATCCGGTTGGCGGAACTTCACAAAAAATACCCTCTGCTCTGTATTAACGCGAAATCGAGGTGTGTTCCTTTTTGGGAATCGAAATAAATTCGGTTGTTTGGGTTCGGGGTGATTTCGACCGTTCGGACCAGGCACAGGGGAATGAACATTACGGTGTCTTCGGTGCAGGACCTTGAGGAGTTTTGGCTCTTTGAGCTTTGCTTCTGCATCCCAATTTAGGATGTTGAGGTGGGCTGACAACGTTTTGCCGGCCTGAGCTGGTCAGGAGGGGCAGGTTGAAGTTGCGGATTTCAGGTTTTCTGGTTGCAGCCTTACTGGTGATCGGGTTTGCAGCGCAGGCGCGGTCTGGCGAAATTCGAGCCTACCCCCTCAGCCGCGACACCCTGGTCAAGCAGGCGTATGAGTACTTCTACGCCCTGGACTATCCGGCCTGCATTGAGATTCTTGAAAGGGTCCACACCGCGCATCCGCTCGACCCGGGGGCGACGACCTTTTTGCTCGAGGCCAGAGTATTTGAAGAGCTTTACCGACAGGATTTGCTCGACACCACGTTCTATGCAAATGATGGCTTTCTTACCGGGAAACATCCAACGCCGGAAGACCCGATCGCGCGGGATCGCATCTTTGCGCTGGCCGATGAGGCAGTTCGTGAAGCAGATGCGCGCATCAGCCGCAATGCGCGGGATGTGGATGCGCTTTATGCTCGCGGCTGGGCCAGGAGCCTGCGCTCAAGCTACATGGCGATGGTCGAACGGAGCTTCAGCGCAGCCTTTCATCTGGCGCTGCAGGCTCACTCGGATGAAGCGCGTGTGCTGCAGATTGACCCTGGTTATACCGACGCCAAACTTGTTGTTGGAACCTATCAGTACGTCATTGGTGCGCTGCCCTGGGGCTTCAAATTGATTTTTGGCTTTGCCGGCATCACCGGCTCGAAAGCAACGGGAATGACCATGCTGCGGGATGACTTTCAAGCCGGCCCAATGACTTCGGTTGAGGCGGGCACGGTCATTGCGCTCTTCCTTCGGCGGGAGGCCCGCTACCAGAATGCAATCGCGGTGGTGCGAACGCTCGAGAACCGCTACCCGCATGATTTTCTCTTTGCCCTGGAAGAAGCGAATCTGCGCAAGGATGCAGGCGAAGGAATGGCCGCGGCAACGGCGTACGAGACTCTGCTGAAAGATGCCCGCAAGCCGGGTTATTTTCCGTCTTCGCATCTGGAGCTGGCTTACTTTGGCCTGGGTGAGGCACTGCGTGGACAGCGGCACTATTCTGAGGCTGCACAGGCTTACGAGCAGGCGGCGTGGATGCAGGGGTCGGGCGCGGAATTGAAGCGGAGGTCGTTGGTAGCCGCGGGCAAAAGCCGCGACCTCAATGGGCAGCGCGACCTGGCAATTCGAGATTATCAGGCTGCCATCTCGAACGGGTCTGACACGACGCAGGGCGACATAGCCCGTCGGCTGCTCAAGACGCCCTATCGCGAGCAGTAGCTTCGGCTTGCAGATGGAGATGGAACCTTCCGGGGTCGCCGAGCGTATGCAATACTGACTGGCGAGTTGCCAGGATGGAGTGTGGAATATGCAAGCCTATTGCAGCAATTGTGGAGTTGGATTGGCACCATCGGCGCGCTTCTGTTCCGCCTGCGGCACGGTTGTTGCAGGCGTGCCGCCGAACGGCTTCCAGCAGGGATTCCAGCCAGGTTTCCAGCCGGGCAATTTTCCGCCCCCGCCTCGCCTCGTCAGGCCGCTCTTTGGGCGACAGTTTGCCGGAGTGTGCGCTGGTTTTGCTCGCACCTATGGTTGGGATGTGGGACTGGTACGGATCCTCACCGTCATTGGTGGTGTCTTCCTGTTTCCGATTGTCGAGATTGTCTACATTGCCTGCTGGATTGGGATTCCGGAAGAGGTGCCGGGCGAGGTCGTCCTGGGCCAAACCCCACCTCCGCCGCAGTACTGAGACAATGCAGGGGTTTGCCTGGGCCACCGGAGGGTGCCCGGGCCGGTTTCTGCTAGGCTCTGAGTATCCCTTTTGTACTCAGGCTGGCCCTTGTCTAAATTGACCCAATCCTCCCCTGTTTTAACCCCTGCGCGGCCTTTTTCTTTCCCCGCCGGCGGCGCTCCCCTCAGCTGTGGTGGGCATTCGCTTGCGGCGATGGCCGAGCGGTTCCAGACGCCACTTTACGTCTACAGCGCCGACCAGATGATTGAACGTCTTGGGCTGTTTCAGCAGGCGCTCGCAAACCGGCGTCACCTGGTTTGCTATGCGGTCAAGGCGAATTCGGCGCTGGCTATTTTGAAGGTACTCGCGGAGCACGGTGCGGGCTTTGACATCGTTTCTGGCGGAGAACTGGCACGCTTGCAGGCGGCTGCCCCAGAAGCGGTGGGTCGCGTCGTTTTTTCTGGCGCTGGCAAGACCATTGACGAGATCGATCAGGCTCTTGAGGCGGGCATACTGGCCTTCAACGTTGAGAGCGAAGCGGAGCTTGGTTTGCTGGCGAGCCGGGCTGCCAGGCGCAAGCGTAAGGCACGCTTCTCGTTGCGAGTGAACCCGGACGTTTTCGCGGAAACTCATCCTTATATTTCGACCGGCTTACGCGAACACAAGTTTGGCATTGATATTCGCCAGGCACGACGTATCTATGTAGAAGCGGCGAGGAGCCGGTGGCTCGCAGCCCATGGTGTGAGTGTGCACATTGGCTCGCAGATTCGGTCGGCCGAGCCATTTGGCGCTGCCGTTGCGCGCGTGGCTAAATTGGTGCGTGAACTCGAAAAGGACGGCATCCGCCTCAAAACGGTTGATGCTGGTGGCGGCCTGGGCATTAACTATCATCTCGGGGAGGGCGAGAGTTTCGATGCGCAAAGCGTGGTTGGCGAATACGCCCGAGCTGTTGAAAATGCGCTGACCGGTCTCGATGTGACTCTACTGCTCGAGCCGGGCCGATTCCTGGTAGCTCAGGCAGGGGTCCTTCTTGCGCGCGTGCTCTACGTCAAGCGCAACGGCAAAAAGACCTTTGTCGTCACCGACGCGGCCATGAACGATCTGATCCGTCCGGCACTCTATGAGGCCTTTCACCAGATCGTGCCTGTTGCTCCGCGCCCGGGCAGAGCCGCCC
Organism: Acidobacteriota bacterium; assembly: GCA_025359885.1. Taxonomy (GTDB): domain Bacteria; phylum Acidobacteriota; class Terriglobia; order Terriglobales; family Acidobacteriaceae; genus Acidicapsa. The sequence goes on along the minus strand of JANYDG010000015.1, from coordinate 22,615 downwards.
CTGTGGATATTGTCGGCCCGGTCTGCGAAACCGGCGACTTTTTTGCCCGTGATCGAAAATTCCAGCCTGTCGAGCCTGGCGACCTTGTTGCGATTCTCGATGCGGGAGCCTACGGCATGGCGCAAAGCTCGAACTATAACACGCGTCCTCGACCGGCCGAGGTGCTGGTGCGCGGTGCGGAGTTGAAACTGATCAGGCGCCGCGAAACCATTGCGGATCTTTTTGCGCCCGAGATCCTGTAGACAGTTGAGTGTTTGGCGGTTTGGGTGGTTCCGGTTGGCGCGGGTTGCATTTGGTGCAGCCGTTACAAATCGTTACTGGTTGGCTCAAAGCCTCATCCTGTATCGTTCTCGCGGAGGATTTACCAGTGAATATTCGTTCTAGATTAGGTTTCGTGCTCTTGGTGAGTTGTCTCGCGTTTGGGGCTGGAAGCCTTGCTTTCGCTGACAATCTGGTTGTCAAGATTGACGGTGGTAAGGTGCATGGCAAGTTGATTGGAAACGGAGCGGTTCGCGCGTTCCAGGGTTTGCCCTACGCTGCACCGCCGCTTGGCGCACTGCGGTGGAAGGCTCCGCAGCCTGCGGCTGCCTGGAAGGGTGAGTTCGATGCGACCAAGTATGGCCATCACTGCTCTCAAAATCATGTCTTTGACGATATGATTTTCCAGGATGCTGCCAGCGCCGCCGATCTGGGTTCAGAGGATTGCCTTAACCTGAACGTTTACAGTCCAGCGGCGAAATCCAAAGCTAAGCTACCTGTCATGTTTTGGATACACGGCGGTGGCTACGCCGGTGGCGGTAGCAGTGAGCCGCGCCACAATGGTGATTTCATGCCCACGAAGGGCGTGGTGCTGGTGACCATCAACTACCGGCTAGGTGCTTTTGGCTTCCTGGCATTGCCTGCACTCGCGGCTGAGCAGGGTGGTTCGAGTGGCAACTACGGCCTGATGGACATGGTCGCGGCGCTGGACTGGGTCAAGAAAAATATCGCTTCGTTCGGTGGCGATCCGGAGAATGTGACCATCTTTGGCGAGAGTGCGGGGTCGTTTGCAGTGAGCACCCTGATGGCGGCTCCGTCGGCGCGTGGACTCTTTGCCAAGGCCATCGGCGAGAGCGGCGGCGCAGTCACCTCGGGTGCGCTGACCCTTGAACCCCTGGCTACGGCTGGTCCCAAGGAAGCGGAGTGGGTCTCTACCGAGTTGGGTGCAAAGACCTTAGAGGAATTGCGTGCGGTTCCGACGGAGAAAGTACTGGCCGCTGCCTCAAAGCGCGGAATGGTTGGATTTGCCCCGGTGATCGATGGCAAGTTTCTGACGGAAACGGTGCTGGACACATATACGGCCGGCAAGCAGGCACATGTACCTCTGCTGGCAGGGTTTAACCGCGACGAAGGTTCGTGGATGGCGAACGGCATGACCCAGGATAAGTGGAAGGGAATGGCGACGCAGCGTTTTGGCGATAAAGCCGAGACCTTCATGAAGCTGTATCCTTCTGCGACCGACGCTGAACTGGCTCGATCGGCGGCTGACTTCGGCGGAGATTCCTTCATCGCTTATGGCACATGGAAATGGATGGAGCTGCACAGAAAGACCGGCGAATCAACGGTTTACCGGTACAAACTGGATCTCGCGGCACCGTCGAGCAAGTATCATCCAGGAGAGTTTGCTTTTCATTCTGACGATATCGAGTACATCTTCGGCACCATCGAAACGCGGCCCGGCGCGGTGTGGCGCGATGAGGATCGCAAGCTGAGCGAGCAAATGATGAGCTACTGGACGAACTTTGCCAAGAAGGGCGATCCGAACGGCGATGGCTTGCCGGTCTGGCCGAAGTATGGTGAGGGCGATCCGGTGCTTCATCTGGACAATCCCGTCACTTCGCGTCCGGATGAGAATCGCGCCAGGTATGAATTCTGGATGGAGAACGAATCTGCACCTGCAGCAAAATAACGCCAACATAAGGCGTTCAAAGTAAGTTGCGGCGTGTTTAGACGGCGCGTCCGACTTTAACGTTCTGGATGAAGAGGGGCAGCGTGGCGGATAGGAATCCGTCTGCTGCCCCCCTTTCTGCCCGGGAGATTTGTTGGAATCATCGGAGGATTTGAGACTGGGGTACCAAAGTTTCAAAAATGAGTTGCAGAAGAGGTCTTACTTCACTCGCTCATCTCGGATATACTAGGGCAACGAATCGGCAGTTGAAGGTTCAACAAACCAAATTTTTGGGAGATCACTGATATGGCACGTAAAACCTGGACCCGTCCTGACTTTGCAGAAGTTAGCCTTGCTTGTGAGATCAACTGCTACGCAACTGCGGAAGTCTAAAACTTGCTGAACCTGAAACTGCTGGGGACGGCTGCCGGTGGCGGTTGCCCCCAGTGGAACTGTGCGTGCAGGCTGTGCAGTATCAGCCGGACAAACCCGCAGGTCATCCCTCCTCGTCTGCACTTGCAGGCGATTTTTGGCGTTCATGGGGCAAAGCAATTTCTCATCAATGCTTCCCCGGATATTCGGTTTCAGATCGAGTCGGAGCCGGCTCTATGGCCGAATCCTGCCGAGGGCTCTCGCAACACTCCAATTGCGGGCATTCTTTTGACGAGCGCCGATCTTGACCAGGTACTCGGCCTGTTGGAGCTGCGTGAATTTCAACCTTTGACTGTGTATGCGACGTCTGCGGTACGGCAAACGCTGGAGGCGAACAGCTTCTTTCGGATGCTGGAGCGGGTTCCTAACCAATTGACATGGATAGACATCGTACCCGGGCAGCCGTTTTTAGCGGGCGGGGCAGTCATGTGTACGCCGATTGGGCTGCCGGGGTCGTTGCCATTCTACGCGCGACACACACAGGGCGAAGTTCATAAGATCGAAGACGGTCATGCGTTGATTGGATTGCTGATCGAAGCCGGAGGTTCTCGGATCGCGTATACGCCGTCGCTGCCAGAGGTGACCGCGGAGATGCTGGCATTGTATGAATCCTGTGACGCGATTCTGGTCGATGGCACGTTCTGGAGCGACGCTGAACTGAGTCGGACGCATGAGGGAACGCCTTCTGCGCGCAGTATCGGGCATGTTCCGATCGGCGGACCTGATGGAACGATCGCCGCGTTGGCATCGCTGAAACGGCCGCAAAAGATATTCATTCACATCAACAACACCAATCCCATTCTTGACCCCGAGAGCGAAGAACGCAGACAGGTACTGGACGCAGGTTGGCAAGTAGCGGAAGATGGATGGCGATGGAAATCCTAGACAAAGTTGACCATGTAGAGCACTTGCTTTCGCCGGAGCAGTTGCGGGCTCGGTTGCAGGCGGTAGGTGAGGCCCGGTATCACTATCGCCATCCCTTTCATTTGCGGATGCATGCGGGCGAGTTGACCAGGGGTCAGATGCAGGCGTGGGCGCTGAATCGTTATTACTATCAGAGCCGTATCCCTATCAAGGACGCGTTGATTCTGGCCAAGAGTGACGATCCGGCGTTTCGTCGTGCCTGGAGGAAGCGGATTCTGGATCATGACGGGGATAAGGATGGGTACGGCGGAGTTGAGAAGTGGATTCAATTGGCTGAAGCCTCAGGGCTAGCGCGCGAGCAGGTGATTCCTTTCACTGGTATTTTGCCGGGTGTACGGTTTGCCGTCGATGCTTACCTGACGCTGGTGCGGGAGAGTTCGCTCCTGGTTGCGGTGGCGTCGTCTTTGACCGAGCTTTTTTCGCGCGACCTTATCTCACTGCGGATGGATTTGATGCGCAAGCATTACCCGTACCTGGTGCCGGGACTCGCGTATTTTACCGGGCGGCTGACGCAGGCTCCGGAGGACGCGACGTTTGCCATGCACTATGTGACCAACCATGCGAAGACTCGTGCCGAACAAGAGCAGGTAATCGATGCACTGAACAGCAAGTGTGAGATTCTCTGGGCTCAGCTGGACGCGATTGACTATGCCTATGTTGCGCCGGGGAATATACCTCCGGGCTGTTTTGTTCCGGAAGCATGATGCATGGCGGAGATATCTCAATTGCAAATTGATTCGATTCCCAGGCTTACGGTAGGTTGTCGTCTGCATCCGACTGAGGACTTGTTGCTGGTGCCTGAGGGTGCGCTGCAACTAGGCGGACCGGCGAAGGATATTCTTGCGATGGTAGATGGAAAGCGAACCGTGGCGATGATTGCAGACGCATTGTTGGCGCAATACGACGGCGCGGAGCGGCAAGAGGTACTGGAAGACGTTGTTGCTTTACTAGAACGAATGCAGCAACGTGGCGCGATTCGGAGCTGAAGCGGTGGAGACGATTTCGAAGGAATACTTGCTCACGCAGCCCTCCTCCTTCATAGCGGAGGTGACGCATCGCTGCCCACTGCATTGCCTGTATTGCTCCAACCCGATCGAGTTGAAGCGGAGCGAGGGAGAACTGGCGACGGAGGATTGGGTACGTGTGTTCAAGCAGGGGGCCGAGCTTGGCATGCTGCATCTGCATCTGACGGGCGGTGAGCCCTTGGCGCGGCCAGATCTCGCTCAGCTGATTGCCGCAGGGCGAGGTGCCGGGCTCTATGTGAATATGATCACCTCGGGAATCGGGCTAACGGAAAAGCGGCTGGCCGAGCTGGTCGATGCCGGGCTGGAGCATCTACAACTGAGCTTTCAGGACGTGGAAGAAGCTTCAGCGAACCACATCGCCGGGACGCGGGCCCATGCGCACAAGCTGACGCTGATTCCAGTGATTCGCAAATTTCCGATTGCTCTGACGTTGAATCTTGTGGTCCATCGTCAGAATATTGACCGGCTTGAGCGTTTCATCGAGATGGCTGAAGAGTTTGCTCCAGAGCGACTGGAGATTGCGCATGTGCAGTATTACGGGTGGGCGCTGAAAAATCGCGGCCTGCTGATGCCGACGCAGGAGCAAGTTGAGCGTTCGGTGGCGATTGTTGAAGCGGCGAAGGCGCGGAATCAGGCCAGGAATCACGGCGGAATCAAGATTGAGTCGGTTTTCCCGGACTACTTTGGTAGCTACCCCAAGGCGTGTGTCGGAGGCTGGGGACGGCAGATGATGCTGATCGACCCGATAGGGCAGGCAATGCCGTGCCATGCAGCGGCAGTGATTCCGGGCATGAGCTTTGATAATGTACGAGAGCATTCACTGTCTTGGATATGGAAAGAGTCTGCTGCGTTCAACCGATTTCGCGGCGACGCGTGGATGTCGGAGACGTGCAAGAGTTGCCCGCGTAAGGAGCGTGATTTCGGCGGGTGTCGTTGCCAGGCGTTTCAGCTCACCGGCGACGCAGAGGCGATCGATCCGGTCTGCGTGTTGAGCCCGGATCATGGGATGCTGGCGCAACTGCGATCAGCGACTGAGGAATCGCTGCCAATGTGGCGAGGATGAGGATCGGGGGAGGCCGCTTCAGAACGCTTTTCGACCCTCATTTGACGCGAAGTCACGCACTGTCCCGCCCTTGCGCGATGAGATTGCGACTAGGATGGGGCACCCAGCATCAAGGCCACCTGACCGGAAGAAGTTTTAGTGGCTGATGCCGGAGGCGGCGACGAACCCTTGGGCCTGTGGCTCTGCCGCGACGGAGGGCATCCCTATCGTGTTGAAGTTTGCGCTGCTGCCGGAGTTGATGGCACCCGAGTGGTTGGGGCCGAGGCCGAGCTTGATGAGTGCGCGTGAGTCAGGGGTGAGCTTGGTTTGCCAGCCTTGGTCGGCCTGGAACTTGAGCATGGCTGCCTGAGTGTCTGAATCCCATTTTCCGTTGGGCTCAGTAGAGAGGTAATGCTCGCGCGCCAGGGCGGCTTGAATTGCAATGACCCGCTCTGAATCGATTGCCTGCTGGCCATGCATTTTATGCGACTTTGCGGTGGGCATCGCAGAACCACCGGAGTGACGGGTGTGCCTGGAGTGACCATGTCCACTGGTAGGAGCGCGATGGACGCGAGAAGCGAAAGCTGAAGTTGCCGCCAGACCGGCGACGATCATGAAAAAAGCAGCACGAAATATCACGCGCATTGGCACCTCTGAAGCAACTGCCTGGAGTTTCTCAGCCAAGTCTATGGCAGTGAGACGCTCTCGACAAGAAAATGTCCTAAAAATCTTCACTTTTTGAACAATCCGAAAAGGGGTTTGGAGCGTTTATACGTTTCAAACCCCTTTTCGGCGGCGATTGGGTGGAGGGTAACGGCTACGGCAGCGTACCCCCAACGAAGTTGATACCCAGGTCAGGATGCTTGGGGTCCATGATTTCAAAGACGACATCCTGACCAGATTTGAGCCCAGCGACGGCCTTGTCGTAGTCTGCCTTGCTGCCGGTGGAGAGTTTGTTGATGTGGGTGATGACAAGCCCGGGCTGCAGGCCCTGCTGGTCTGCAAAGCTGCTGGGCCTGACAGACAGAATGACCATGCCGCTGGTACCGAGCTTGGTCGTAGTGGCTGGTGTCACTTCGCGGACGGTAATGCCGAACTTGGATTCGCCGGAATCGCCTTTTTCTGGCTGCTCCTGCTCCTGATTACTGGCCTGCTCTGAGAAGACCTTGTCGCGGTCACCAATGATCACAGTCGTGTCAGCTTGCTTGCCATCGCGGACGTAGCCGATGCGGGCGGAACTGCCGGGGCGACGGCTAGCGATGTCAGCGACCAGATCATTGCCGTCCTTGATGGGGCGGCCGTCGATCGTAATGATGATGTCGCGGGCCTTGATGCCGGCTTTGTCGGCAGGCTGACCGGGGGTAACGGTGTTGACCAGAACCCCATTCTTAAAGCCGTAGACGCGGCCAACAGAAGCTGACAAGCCCTCTTTGAACGAGATGCCGATGGAGCCGCGGATGACCTTGTGGCTCGATGAGATCAGATCGTTGTAGACCTGGATGACGGTGTTGGACGGCATGGCAAATCCGATGCCCTGGTAGCCGGAGGACTGGGTGAAAATGGCGGTGTTGACGCCGATGACTTCACTATTCATATTCAGCAGCGGTCCGCCGGAGTTGCCGGGATTGATGGCTGCATCAGTCTGGATGAAATGCTGAAACTGTCCGCTTGCACCGGGTTCAATCGTGCGGTTCTTGGCTGAGATGATGCCGGCCGTTACGGTTTGTGACAGAGAGAAGGGGCTGCCGATGGCGATGACCCAGTCGCCGACAGCGGTGGAATCGCTGTTGCCGAGTTTGACGGTGGGAAGCGGCTTATCCGTCTCGATTTTGATGACGGCGAGGTCTGTTGCCTTGTCAACGCCGATCACGCGCGCTTTGCGGCCGAGGTCGGTGGAGTCGGGGTCGGTGGAGAGCTTGACGTAGATTTCGTCTGCTTTTTCAACGACGTGATTGTTGGTGATGATGTAGCCTTTGGCGTCGACGATGAATCCGGAACCGAGCGAGTCACGCTCCTGGCCGGGGTCTTCTCCATCGGGGCCACCGGGAGCCTGGCCGCCAAAGAAGCGGTTAAAGAAGTCCTGGAAGTTGCCTTGGCCGCCGGGGCCTTGGCCCTGTTCGGGACCCTGCGCCTGGCCGTCGCCCTCATCTCCCTGATCTGGTTGCTGCGGGATGGGTGCAATGCGGCCGTGCGGATTGGCGGGCATGCGCCTGCTCTTAGAGGATTCCTTGGGCATGGTGCGGGTGTTGATATTCACCACAGCCGGGCCAACCTGCTTGGCGATCTGGGCAAAGGCGTTGGGAGCTACCGAACTGGTAGGAATCTTCAGCGGAGTGGCATCGCTGGTGTCGCCCGGCTTCTCTTGCCCGTGGACGCCATAGGCCGTGTAGGAGCCGAGCAGAATGGCACCGGAAATTGTTGCAAGGATTACAAATGTAGTCGCGAGGCGGCGGGAGCGTAGCCGGGCGAAGAGTGCAGAAATGGATGACATAAGTCGATCAACCTCGGAATGTGTCTTTCCCATGGTGGCGGGACGTTTTGATACCTTGCGTTCTTGCGATTGCTGGTCAGATTGAGTGGCGTTCCGTGGAGCCTGCCCACGAACTACCCAGTCTTAGTATAGCGATTGCTGCTGCAACCAACGACACAGTCATAGACGCATTTGATGCGGTGGAGTTGCGTATTCAACGTAAGCAAGGGAATATGCCGTGCTACTATCTGGCATGTTTTCTGCAAATCCTTCCCAATCAATTGATTTCTGTGCCCTGAAGCGGGGCTGTGTTGCCCTGTTTTCTGGCAGTTTTGTCACCTTTGCCATCGTAGGCTCATTTGGCCTCACGATCAGCCCTCTTGCGGCGGTGAGCCAGGCACAGGCGATCTCAACCCAGCCTGCCGCACCGGCGACTTCGTTGCGAGACCGCATGATCGCGCGAATCATGGGCACAGGGCCGAGCGCATGGACTGCCGCGCAGGAGGCCAACATGGGCAAGCTGCGCGACGCGGCTCTGGAAGACTCGTATGCCCTCGACGAGTTGCGGCACCTGACATACAACATCGGGCCGCGGCTGAGCGGTTCACCACAGGCGCAGAAGGCGGTGGATTATGTGGCCGCTGAAATGAAGGCGCTGGGCGCAGATGTAACGCTGGAAAAAACCTCGGTACCGCACTGGTTGCGCGGGGTCGAGACAGGAGAACTGCTTTCATGGAGCGGAATGGCACCGGGCACGACGCAGAAAGTAGTGCTGACGGCACTGGGCAGCAGTGTGGGTACGCCTGTAGAAGGCCTTACAGCCGAGGTCGTCGTTGTCAACAACTGGGCTGACGTGAAAGCGCTGGCTCCGGGCGCGGCCAAGGGCAAGATTTTGCTCTTCAATAAAAAATTTGACAAGCAGCTTGCGGCTCAGGCGGGTGGCATGTACGCCTATGGCGACGCGGTGCAGTATCGTGCGGCTGCACCTATTGTCGGGGCCTCCGTAGGCGCAGCCGCCGTGCTGGTGAGGGCTGTGGGCGGGGCGGACTACCGGATTCCTCATACCGGGCAGACGCAGTATGCGCCCGGGATTGAAAAGATTCCCGCGGCAGCGGTGGCCGCCGAAGATGCGGACATGCTGGCGGTGTTGGCATCTGAGGGGCCCGTGAAATTGCACATGGTCTTGACTCCGAAGACTCTGCCCGACGAGCCCAGCTATAACGTCATCGCCGACTGGAAGGGAACGGAACATCCCGAGCAGATCGTCGTGGTTTCAGGGCACCTGGATTCCTGGGACCTGGGGACGGGCGCGATTGACGATGGCGCCGGGGTGGTGGTTTCAATGCAGGCGATTCATTTGCTGGCCAGGCTGGGGATTCACCCCAGGCGGACGGTCCGGTTTATTGCCTGGATGAGCGAGGAAGAGGGTTCGCAGGGTGCGGCCACGTACATGAAAGAGCATGCCGCAGAATTTGCGAATCACGTTGGCGCGCTCGAGTCTGATATGGGCGCGGGGCATCCGGATGGCGTAATCTTCGCGGGCAAGCCGGCGATTGAGGAGTGGCTGCAGCCGGTAGCACGTGTACTGGAGCCGATTGGAGCGCAGACGTTGCGAAGCTTTCCAGAGACAGGCGAAGATATCAACGGGCTGACGGAAAAGGGTGTACCGAGTTTCGCTCCCTCGCAGGACGGGCGGTACTACTTTAACTACCACCACACACCAGCGGATACATTCGACAAGGTCAATCCGCGGGAGCTAGGTGAGAATGCCGCTGTGATGACGGTGCTGGCCTACGCGCTGGCCGATTCGGCAGAGCCAGCCCCGCGATGAGGCGGGGCCAGCAGGGAAGAACGCCGAACCTACTTATTCCTTGGATGCATCCACCGGGGCTGCGGGCCTGGTCTTGGGAGCTTTTGGCTTCTTGTTATAGCGCACTGGGACGAAGTTTTGCACGCTCATAGGTGGCCGCACATAGTCAGACTTATGCAGCGGCGGCAGGGTGAGTGATTCCGGAGTCAGATCCTTGTAGGGAATAAGTGAAAGCAAGTGCGAGATTACGTTGAGCCGCGCTGACTTTTTGTCTTCTGAGTTGACGACGTACCAGGGTGCGTGCTTTGAGTCAGTGACGGCGAACATCTCGTCTTTGGCGCGGGAGTAGTCTCCCCAGTGTTTGCGAGATTCGAGATCCATGGGGCTTATTTTCCAACGTTTGGTGGGGTTCGTGATGCGCTCCTGGAAGCGGCGCTCCTGTTCCTCGTCGCTGACTGAAAACCAGTATTTGACAAGGGCGATGCCGGAGCGAATGAGCATGTGCTCAAACTCTGGACAGCTATGCATGAACTCCTGGTACTGGGCATCGGTGCAGAAGCCCATGACGCGTTCGACCCCGGCACGGTTGTACCAACTCAACTACGGTCGAAGAGAACCAACTCGCCGGCAGCGGGTAAGTGGGCGACGTAGCGCTGAAAGTACCACTGCGACTTTTCTCTCTCGGTGGGTGTGCCCAGGGCCACGACCTTGCAGATGCGCGGATTCAGAGATTGGGTAATGCACTTGATCGCGCCGCCTTTGCCTGCCGCATCGCGCCCCTCAAAAAGCACAACTACGCGGAGTTTCTCATGCTTGATCCACTCCTGCAGCTTCACCAGTTCGATTTGCAGGTTTGCCATTTCTCCGTCGTAGTTGCAGTGCTTGCCGAGCAGCATGGGGATGGGATGTTCATGGGGATGTTTTTGGGATGCCTCGCTCGTGGTCTGTTCCTTCTTGACTTTCGCGTCTGTATGTTTCTTCTTCCTTTTCTTGTCTGCCATAAAGACTCCTTGTCCTCGGACCATTTGCGTGGGGTGCAATGGCTGTTCGAGGCATTTAGAAAAATGAATAGACTGTGAATACACCGTACCCCAGCTTTGGTGTAAAAACAATCATGCTTCGCAGAAAGATGAATATAAGAGGGATTGACAGCGTTTCGGAAGCGGTGACACAGCATCCTCTCAAACGGCTACTATTCCCTTCTAGAGCCAAAGCTTTTTTGGTTCGCACCCTCAATGTGCTGAATGAAGCGAGTACACTTCAAAGAACCCAACTAAATTATGGGCACTTTGGAGATTTTTCAGGGGGTTGCTTGATGCAAAGGGTGCGGTCATTTCGGTCTCAAGGTTCACGGAGGCCATTGCCTTTTGTCTTGACTCAGACATAGTGTCACCGTATAACTACACCCTAATCCATGCGCTACCAATGTCGAATTGCTAGGGCAAATTCTGAAGAGACCGGATGGTGTGCATTTTGAATCTACGAAGGCTGATTGGCGTTTTCATTCTTATGGCGTGTATCGGAACGACCGCATTCGCTCAGGCTGGCCGAGGCGGTATCAGCGGCTTGATTCTGGATTCTTCGGGAGCGGTTGTCCCGGGTGCTCAGGTGAGACTGCAGAATAGTGCAACGGGAGTTGCGCAATCCACCGTGAGCACGAAGTCAGGGCTTTACACCTTTGTGTCGGTTACCCCTGGCGTATACGAGCTTCGAGTGAGCCAAAAGGGTTTTGAGAGCGTGCTGCAGAGCAACATTCAGGTAAGCGTCGATCAGGTGAGTACACTGAATGTTTCGCTCAGCGTTGGCAGCTCGACGGAGGTGGTCACAGTTACCTCGACCACCGATCTGGCGGAGACGTCGAACTCGACAGTGGGCCAGTTAATTTCGGCTGAGACAATTGATCGCGTCCCGCTATTGACTCGCAATGTCTTTGACTTGGTGCAATTGAGCGCTGGTGTGACGCCGGCAAATGGTTCGCCGAATTCATCGAGTTCGTTTGCGATTACCAATATTTCGAGCGGTCGGCCGGGCGTGGATGTTTCGTCGTACACGATCAACGGGGCCATTGTGGGTTCGGTCTATTACATGGTCGATGGAAGCCCGCTGGGCATTGCAGAGAATAATGAAGCGGCAATCATCCCGGCGCTGGATATTCCCGAGGATGCTGTGGAGGAAGTTCGCGTGGAGACGCAGAATACTCCAGCCTCCTATCTGTCAGGTGGCGCGGGTGTAATCAGCCTGGTGAGCAAGTCTGGGGGCAACCAGTTTCACGGGGATGTTTTTGGAGTTTTCCGGCCTGATGTGCTGGCTGCGAACGAATACTTCAACAAGCAGAGTCAGTTGCAGAATGGCGCGCCGAACAAGTCGCCGTCGTTTCATCGGTACCAGGAGGGCGGCGCGATTGGCGGACCGATCCTGCATAACAAGCTTTTCTTCTTTGGGGATTATGAGGCGACGCAGCAGCAGTTGTTTGACGGTTCAAACATTTTTACCGTGCCGACGAGTGCAGAGCGAATCGGGGATTTTTCAGCGGACAGCTTTACGATTTACGATCCGACGCTACCGGACTTTACGGATGGGCCGAATGCAGGGATGCGGCAGCCATTTCTGAACAACAAGATTGGGAGTCCCAACCCGATTGGTTTGAAATTCCTCTCTGAAATGCCCAAGTGCAACGTCAATCCGGCGACCTGCGACACGGATACTACAGGTGCGTTGAATAACTTTTATGCACCGGGACTGGACCCGACGACCGCGCAGCGATTTGATGTGCGTGTGGACTGGGCGCAGAGCGAAAAGCAGCGCATCTTTGGGAGATTTTCTTTTGACCGACTCTTCACATCGACATTCAATGCATTTGGCAATATGTGGGATTTGAACTATGCGCAGAACATCACCAATGGTCGCAACATTCTGGTGGCCGATGACTACACGCTGAACTCGACGACCGTGCTGCAGACACGTTACTCGTTCACACGTCACTATGAGAATCAGGGCGGTGATCCACGCCAGGTTGGCTTTGACATTACTTCGATTGGCTTCCCGTCTTCGATTGCAGCGGAGGAAGTCTACAAGCTTCTTCCCTTTGTAACGTTTAACGACGTAGGCGGTGGTGTAGGCGGAACGGCAAATTACAACACCTTTCAATATGCCAGTGAGAACAGCGACGTAAATGCAGCGGTAACGAAGGTACTTGGCAAGCATGAGATCAGCACAGGCGTTGAGTATCTCAAGCGATTTCTGAACGTCGGGCAGCCCATTGCTCCCTCTGGCTCTTACACTTTTGATCTATCCGGAACCGATCAATCGACGACGAACGGGGGCGGGGGCAGTGATTTTGCTTCACTTCTGGCGGGGATTGGTACGGTGCCGGGTACTGAATCCGGTAACTATCCGAATTTGTCAAAGGATATCCTGGCCGCAGAGGCGAGCCCCTATTATGCAGCCTTTCTGGAAGACACGTATCATCCAACCAAAACGTTGACGGTCACCGCTGGTTTGCGTTGGGATATTTTTGGTGGACGCACGGAGCGACATAACCGGCTCGAATATTTTGCCCCATCGGCAACGAGTGATTTCAACGGTGTTTCGTATACAGGTGCTGAAGTCTATGTAAACGGCAACCATCGCACGCCTTACTCAGCAAACCTTGGTGATTTTGGTCCTCGTCTTGGTGCGTCATGGCAATTGAGTTCAAAGCTGGTTGTCCGCGGCGGAGCGGGCTTCTATTATGGGCCGAGTACGCAGATGGTGGCTGGCGCCGGGCAAAACAGTGATGGATTTGCCTCATATACCCAGTGGAATGCAACCTGCTATAACGCAGATGGAAACACGACCTACAATGGAACGTCGTCATGTGTTGGTGCCTCGGAGGGCAGTCCCGCAGCGAGTATCACCGGGATCAATTCTTTAAGCAATCCATTCCCCGGCGGTTTAGTGCCTCTGCTGACGAATCCGACGGGATTGGGCAACAACCTGGGTAACACTCTGAACACGGTTTTTCATTCGCAGCGGACGCCAACAACTTACAACTTCAATTTCGGCCTGGAGTATGAGTTACCTCACCAGGTAATCGTGAGTGTGGGGTATGTCGGTAGCCGCGGGTTGTTTCTGCCCCTGGGCAATGCAGATCTGAACCAGCTTGATCTTGCAACGATTGCCAAATATAAGTCAGACCTGATCAATGCGACGGTGCCGAATCAGTGGGCAGCAATTCTGCCCTCGACTAACGCTAACTACGGCTCGGCAACGGTACCGTTGTTTGTGTCGCTGGAGCAATATCCTCAGTTCGGCAACGGCAGTTATGGTGCGGGCAACGGGGTGAATGTTCATGGCTATCCTGGGGGGGACTCGGACTACAGTTCGTTGCAGGCAAAGGTACAGAAACGTCTCACCAGTCACTTCACGGCACTAGCCAGCTTTACCTGGGCAAAGCTGATGACTGATGACGGTAATCCGCCGCTGGGCTTTGTTGGAGCGCATCTTGGTGGGGCACAGGACTGGAAGGACCTGAAGCTGGAGCACTCGGTAAGTCCGCAAGACATCAAGTATCAGTTCACCGGATCAGCTTCTTACGATCTGCCAGTGGGCAAGGGTCGCGCAGTGAATCTGCATGGTCCCGCAAATGTTTTGCTGGGCGATTGGACGGGGAACGCGATTCTCTATCTCAGTACGGGGGTTCCGATTGCTTCGCCGGGCTCTGGGATTCAGCCGTCTTACTTCAATCAGCGCTCTAACCTGGTGTGCGATCCGAGCAAGGGGGCGAAGCATTCTGCTTCATCGTGGTTCAGTTCAAGCTGCTTTGTGGTTCCCGGAACTGAAGGCGGAGGTTCACCGAACCCGTTTGTCGCTGGATCAGCGCCGGCGTACCTTGACCACGTTCGCACCATGGGGGCGCAAGATCTGGATCTATCGGTGTACAAGAAGATTATGTTTGGCGAGACGAGAAACCTCCGTATAGAGATCTCTTCGTACAACATTGCCAATCGCGCACAATTGGGAATGCCGGGCGTGCCAGATAGTTTTTCTGTGTTGACCCAACCTGACCAGGCAGCAGCCTTTGGCCGGATTACCGCAACCATTAACACTCCGAGACAGTTTCAATTTGGGGCACGGTTTACGTTCTAGGCGAATCTCTAAGTCAGGGGACGTTCGATTCTTCATTTGATCTGACTCCGAGAAGCATCCTTCTGGTCACCCATCCTTGCCGCGATGACCCTGCGGTAAGGATCGGGCCCAGGAATTTGGTGCGAACGTCCTTTAGTGCGCGATCTCCAGCATTTTGGCGGCATCGGCAATTACCGATGGTTAATGGTGTATCTGATTACGCTTCATGGGCAGTGGGGACGTGGGGCTGTGGGATGAGTTCTGTGAGCGCGATTCCGGTGAGTATCAGTAGAGCACCAGAGGCAGGGCGAAGCCCGAGGCGTTCGCCCATGACGAGGTAAGAGGTGATCCAGGCGAAAACAGGCTCCATCGTCATCAGCAATGCAGTGTGGGTGGCAGGCAGGATAGACTGCGCCCAGCTCTGGATGGAGAAAGCGGCTGCGGTCGCCAGTACGGCGGCAACGGCGAGAGCGATGGCGAGGCGCGGTGTGAGGTTCAAGTGAGGATGCTCGAGTAACGGCATCGACAGGGTCATGAAGAGCGCGCAGAAGCCGACTTGCAGCAATGCGAGTGGCTGGTAGTGGATGCGTGGCGAAGCGTGGCCGAGGGCGAGGCAGTGGAAGGCGAATCCGATGGTGCACCCGAAGGAGAGCACGTCGCCGAGATTGACGGAAGTGAAGTCGGGAAGAAGTCCGGCGCTGGTCGCAGGCAGAGTCAGCAGCAATATTCCAATAAAGGCGAGGATTGCGCCGACATATGCGTTCCAGCGAGGCGGTTTAGCGCCCGGCGGGCGAAGGAAGCGGATGGCCGACAGCAGTGGAACGAGTACCACGACCATTCCGGTGATAAAAGCGGATTTTGATGCTGTGGTTTTCACCAGTCCAGCAGTCTGGAACTGATAACCCATGGCGAGGAAAAAACCGACAACTGCTCCTCCTAAAAGCTGGTTGCGGGTAATTTCGCGCCAGTGGCGATGGTAGACGACGCCAAGCACGATGAAAGCAAGGATCATGCGGGCCAGGTTAAAGGCAAGAGGGGTGGCGTCGGCGAGGGCGTCTTTGACGAGGACAAATGTCGTGCCCCAAACGGCAACGGTGAAGAGCATGAGGAGATAGGCGCGGAGCTTCACGGATGTGCCTGGTATGCGGTTTCTCCGGCGACCACGGTTTCGAGGACTTTGGTTTTGAGGATGTCGGGGGCGGGGCAGGTAAGCAGATTGCGGTCGAGCAGGATGAAGTCTGCGTCGTAGCCGGGGGCCAGCTTGCCTTTGTGCTTTTCAGAGAATTCAGCGTAAGCGCTGCCCTGGGTGTAGGCGTAGAGGGCTTGTGTTCGGGTGAGTTTGGCTTCGGGGAACCAGGTCTTTGTCGCTGCTTCGTTGGCGCGGGTGACCGCAGCGTAGAGTCCACGAAACGGGGTGACGGGTTCGACCGGGTAGTCAGTGCCGAAAGCGAGGGGAACGCCCTCGTCCAGATATGCCTTCCATGCGTAGGAGTAGGCGGCGCGCTGGGGGCCAAGGCGCTCCATGGCCCAATTCATATCGGTGAGCAAGTGGTTGGGCTGCATGGAGGCGATCACCCCGAGCTTGGCAAAGCGGACGATGTCGGCGGGGTCAACGACCTGGGCATGCTCGATGCGATTGCGGGCATCGGTTTTGTCAGTTGCCGGAATTTGGGCGAAGGCGTTGAGGGCGAGCGCGGCCGCCTCGTCGCCGATGGCGTGGAAGCCGATCTGGAACCCTGCGGCGGCACGTTCGATTACCATGGCGTTGAGCTTGGGCTGATCATAGCGGGCGAGGCCGGAGTTTTTTGGATCGTCCGCGTAAGGAGCCTTCATGGCAGCGGTGCGGGAGCCTAAAGATCCATCCATGAAGCCTTTGAGCATGCCAGTGTGGAGCATGGGGTCATTGGCGTCGTGGTGGGAACGCATGGTCTTGAGTTCTGCAAGGGGAGCAGCGAAGGGGAGCCATTCGCTGATGCGAAGGTGAAGTTTTCCCCGCTTTTCGAGCTCTTCCATGACCAGGAAGTCCTCCCAGTCAGAGTTGTCCTGGACGCTGGTGAGGCCGTGGGCGAGAGCGTCTGCGATGGCGAGCGAGAGTCCATGGATACGGTCATCATGCGAGGGCGGCGGGATAACTCTTTCAAACTCCTCCATTGCCGTGTCGCGCAGGATTCCGGTTGGTTCGCCTGAGGGGTCAAGATCGATACTGCCGCCTTGCGGGGCGACAGATTTGCCGTTGATATGAGCGGCTTTAAGGGCGGCGGTGTTGGCAATGGCGATGTGGCCGTCGATGCGCTCGAGCAGCGCAGGGTGGTCGCCAGTCACTCTGTCCAGGTCTTGCCTGGAGGGAAGAGTCTTGCCGGCCCAGAGTGTGTGGTCCCAGCCGCCGCCGGTGAGCCAATGCCCTGCCGGGCTTTGACCTGCCTTGGACTGGATGCGGTGGAGCATTTCGTCGAGAGAGGCGGAGCCGGTGAGATCGACGTTGAGCTTGGTCTGGCCTGCGCCGCCGAGATGGGTGTGGGCGTCGTTGAGGCCGGGCATAACGTAAGTGCCGTTCAGATCGCGGAGTTTTGTCTGGGGGCCTGCGCCGCGCTTGAGGTCGGCGTCGGTACCGACGGCAGTGACTTTGCCGCCAGTAACAGCGAGGGCAGAGACAATCTGGGGTTTGCCATCCGCAAGGCCTTCGCCGGTCAGAATCGTCCCGTGAAAGAGGATAAGGTCGGGGGATTGAGCTTCTGCGACGGGTAGCAGCGCGGACAGGGCCAGGGCGGCGATGAGGGTTGGTTTAAGGAAGTACATGGGCGGAGTTTAGCAGAGGCGCAAGGGCAAGTGTGAGTGGGAGTGTGGAGTGTAAAAAGCAGAGGCAAGTCTCGAGTCAAACGGGAAGTTGGAGGATTTTAGCTTCGAGGGGACCGATGGGAAGGATGATGATTTGGGCGCAGGTAACAGGCAGGTTAAAGCGGCGAGGGCCGCACGAGCCAGGATTGAGGTAGAGGATGCCGCGTTTCCACTCGATGACCGGGCGGTGGCTGTGGCCGCTGAGGATGGCGGCGAATCCGGCGGCGGCTGGGTCGAGGTCGAGCTGGTTCAGGTCGTGGAGGAGATAGAAGTCGCTCCCGGCGAGGGTGACTACTTCTGTTTCGGGTAGGTTCGAGCAAGGGCCGTAAGTGTCAATATTGCCGCGGATGGCAGTGACCGGGGCGATCCGAACCAGCATGGCCAGGATTTCCGGATCGCCAATGTCGCCGATGTGGAGGATGTGGTCGCTGTCGGCCAGGAGGGGCAGGAGTTCGGGGCGAAGGAGGCTGTGGGAATCTGAGACAACACCGATTTTCATGGTCACAGCCCCATCTGAATGCGTGTATGCGGGTCGAGGTAGTCGCGGAGGGCATCGCCGAGGAAGTTGAAGCTGAGCACGGCTAGGGCCATGGCAAGAGCAGGGAAGAGGACCAGGTGGGGTGAGTCGAAGAGGTGGGGGCGGGCATCGTTGAGCATTGATCCCCAGCTGGGTGCAGGCGCGGGGATGCCCAGGCCGAGGAAGCTGAGGGTGGCTTCGGCGAGAATGACGCCGCCCATGCCGATGGCGGCCTGGACCAGCAGCGGCTGCATCATATTGGGCAGGATGTGCCTGAAGAAAATGCGCGGACCGCTGGCTCCGAGCGCACGGGCGGCTTCGACGTATTCGCGCTCTTTTACTGCGAGCACCTGGGCGCGGACGAGGCGCGCGTACCCTGCCCAGCCGCCGATGGCCAGGGCGAGGACAAGATTTTGGAAGCCGGGGCCGAGGAAAGCTGCGAAGGCGATGGCCAGCAGGATGCCGGGGAGGGCGAGGAAGGTGTTCATGGCAAAGATGGTCAGTGCGTGGTCAATCCAGCCGCCTTTGTATCCAGCCAGGCCGCCAATGGCGAGGCCGAGGGCAAGAGAGATGCTGACGACAGAGGCGGAAACAGTGAGCGACAGACGGGCTCCCCAAAGCAGGCGGCTGAGGGTGTCGCGGCCGAGTTCGTCGGTGCCGCACCAGTGTTGGGCGCTGGGGCCGTTCAAGCGGTGGAGCAGGTCGATGCTGGCAGGGTTTGCCGGGGCGATGATCGGCGCAAAGATGCCCGCGAGGACGAAGACCGTAAGCAGAACGAGGCCGACAGCGGCCAGGGGCTGGCGACGGCCGAGGGTGCCGAGTTGGAGCGCGAATTTCATTGCTGGATTGAGAATAGCGCGAGACATCCAATCAGGGTTAGGGTTGAGGAGAGTGTCGCTGCACCGATCGACAGGTGGTCCGAATGAATTGTGCTCGATTGCCTTTTTCCCACGGAAGTATTTGCTTTGAGAGATTTCGTATCAGCATTTCAAAAACTGGATATGCGGCCCTGATTCTTGCGTTGCTGCTGACGTTTGCACAAAGCAAGGCTTGGGGGCAGGATGGCCGCGAGCGGTCGCTTTGGGATTTGGCGAACGGGTCGCGGGCTGAGGCGGGAGTTGGGCTGCTGCGATGGGATGCCGCGCTGGCTGCCGCGGCGCGCGCTCATGCCGAGCGGATGGCTACAGAAGGGCCGATTGCGCATCGCTACGGAGGCGAACTTGATTTACCGGAGCGAGCGGGCAGGGCAGGGGCTCGATTCAGTCTGATTGAGGAGAATATTGCGGCGGGGCAGTCGGCGGCGCAGATTCACGAGGGGTGGATGCACTCGCCGGGTCATCACGACAATCTGCTGAACCAGAAAATCGACCGGATTGGGGTGGCGGTGATTGAGGCGCGCGGGGTACTGTATGCCGTTGCGGACTACGCACAAGGCGTTGCAGAGCTTTCGCCTGCCCAAGTGGAGTCTAAAGTAGGGTCGATGTTGCGGGGGCAAGGTGTGGTGCTGGCTGCTGATACTGCCGACGTGGGCAATGCGAGGCGATATTGCGCGGGTGAAAAGACTGGAACAGAGGGGCAGCGGGCGCGATTTATGATGCGCTGGCAGAGTGCAGACATTGCGAAGTTGCCGCCAGAGCTAGTCAGGGAACTGAGCAGCGGCCGATACGGGGCCGGTTCGGTTGCGGCCTGCGCGGCCCAGGGAGAGGGCGTGGCACTGTCTTTCACGGCCTATCGTGTAGCTGTACTGCTTTACCTGAACAATGCCGGCGCTAGGTGACGTTGGAGCTAAGGTTCGTACCATTGTTGGTATAGGCAGTGTTGATCTTGGTGGCCAGGCCTTTGACGCCTGCCGTTGCGGCAAAGGCGATCAGGGCTACCAACAAGGCATACTCTACCAAATCTTGTCCCTCGTCATTTGCCAGCTTTTTAAGATTCGATCGAAGTCTCATTGCTTTTGCTCCTCTGACTGCTCAAAACCGTAGTTACCCGCTCCATCAGAATGCGGTCTCGGCGCGAACTTTGGAATCCCGCTTTTGTCTCCTGTCAGTGGCCCATCGGAGCGGCGAATGTGGTTCGTTGGTGACCTCGAAACAATCACCACTGGTGCATCAAATGTGCAGCGCTATCGTCGATTTCGCATGAAAGCCGTTTGCAGAGAATTACCACCATTCGGCGCACATGGGTGACAAGTTTGTCGGCGGAGTCTTCGAGACTCCCCTGTGTTGCGATCCGGCCCCCGCTTTTTGGGGAGGAGCGGTACTCGTTTTGCCTGCACTTCGCAATCGGAATCGCTCTTTTCCTCATACGATTGTCCTTGTCAATGATCACCCTGGCCAACGAGAAGAGCCGATGCAGTCGTATACTCAGGCTGTGGCTACTGCGAAGTTAACTCAATCTGCTCCGGTTGCGGAAGCAGAACTCGATGCGGTGATTATTGGCGCGGGGTTGGCGGGTCTAGCGTGTGCCCGTGAGCTTTCCGGGTCGGGCCTGAAGGTTCGGCTACTAGAGGCGGCAGAAGCTCCAGGCGGCCGGATTAGGACCGATTTAGTCGAAGGATTTCGGCTGGATCGCGGCTTTCAAGTCCTGCTCACCGAGTATCCTGAGGCGCGGCGGGTGCTGGATTATGACGCGCTCAAGCTGAAGAACTTTCTGCCTGGCGCATTGGTGCGACAGGCCGGCAGTTTCCACCGCTTTGCCGACCCATACCGCGAATTGCAAAAGGCAGTCGCATTTGCGTTTGATCCGATTGTGCCGCTCGGTGACAAATTCAGAGTGCGAAAACTTCGGCAGGATTGTGTGCGGGCCACAGATGCGCAGTTGCTTGCCTCCCCGGAAGAAACAACGCGCGAGTTCCTGCGGCGGTCAGGTTTTTCGATGGCGATCGTCGAAAAGTTCTTTGAGCCATTTTTCGGAGGGATCTTTCTGGAACGGAATCTGAGCAGTTCAGCTCGATGGTTTCGCTGGCTGTTCAGGATGTTTGCAACGGGCCACGCAGCGGTACCGGAGCTTGGAATGGAACAGATTCCCGTGCAGCTCGCCGCAGGATTGCCGCCGGGAATGCTGACGTGTCACATGAAAGTGACTGGAATTCAAAAGACAAAGGCGGGTTGGCTGCTGCAAACGGACGAGGGCGGAAAAGCACGCAGCCTGCGTGCGGCGCAACTTGTGATGGCGAGCGCGGAGCACGATGCCAAGGGTTTGCTGGCCAGCTTGCGCAAGCCAGGGGCGGCTCCGGCGCGAGTGTGGAACCGGACCACGACTTTTTATTACGCGGCCCCTCAGGCTCCGGTGGACGAGCCAGTGGTGGTGTTGAACGGCGATGGGCCGACCGCAGGGCCTGTAAATCACCTTGCAGTGATGAGCCTGGTTTCGGCGAGCTATGCGCCTGCAGGCGGCCATTTAATCTGCGCAAACGTCGTCGGCGCGGCTCCTGAAGGCAACCAGGCAATGGAGTTGCTGGAGGCTGATGTACGGACGCAGATGCGGCGGTGGTTTGGCAACCAGGTAAACAGATGGGGCGTGCTGGCAGGGTATCCGATCGTCAACGCGCTGCCGATGCAGTCAAGCTACCAGGGGCCGCGGGCGGCTCCCACCGACGCGGGTGTCATACTTTGCGGGGATTATGTCGGGTCAGCCTCGATCCAGGGAGCGCTGGTTACAGGGGTAAAGGCGGCAAGTTCCGTAATCGCGCAACTCCCGTCGGTAGGCGAAACCGGTCACTGACCTGAGCGAAGTAAGCGGGCACAAGCGGAAGGTTTCTACTGCAACGTCCGCTTACGACGGAAGCCAGGATCAAAACGGATATCGGGTCCAGCCAGAACTTTGACTGAAGCGGCTGGGTTTGATATTTTTAAAAGGTCGCGGTGGTTCGCCAGGACCAGATGCGAGCATCACTCCTCAGTAGCTCAATGGCAGAGCATTCGGCTGTTAACCGAAGGGTTGTAGGTTCGAGTCCTACCTGAGGAGCCAGAAATACAATAGAATAAGCAAGATACGAGGCAGCCAAATTGGCTGCCATTTTTATTTTGGTCGAGTGGCTGTTTTGGTGGCTGTCGGCGAAAAAATAATCTTGCGCATGGAGGAAACTCTGGCCCCGTTCTCGACGTCGCTATCCGTAAGCTATATATTTGCCTGAGGCGCATTGGCAATCAAGACCGCCAGCGAAGATGTGTTGCAGTGGGCGTTGGCTGCTCACCCGCCATCTTTGCCGCAAGCTTCCGTGACTTCCGATGTGGCAACCGCCATCGCATCCCGGGCCGTGGCTCCGCTCTCCCCAGCACCGCAGTGAGGCGAAAATTCAGGGGAGTTACCCTAAAACAGCCCGAGGGATACTTGACGAGTATGGCGGTTTTGGTCAGCCGAGAATCCCTCCCGTCGATATCCGCGTTAGAGCATCTCTCTCGATGGTGTAGAGTTGTATAGGCGATACTCTGCGGCATGAGCTCACATGGCGCGACCTTACGATGATGATGCACGGCGGATGCTGTTGGAGGCTTACGACCAGGGCAAAGGCACCCTTGGGGAACT
>JANYDG010000012.1 GCA_025359885.1 Acidobacteriota bacterium | reverse complement strand
AGTTCCCCAAGGGTGCCTTTGCCCTGGTCGTAAGCCTCCAACAGCATCCGCCGTGCATCATCATCGTAAGGTCGCGCCATGTGAGCTCATGCCGCAGAGTATCGCCTATACAACTCTACACCATCGAGAGAGATGCTCTAGGGTGGTTGTTGCGATTTGGAGGGGTTGACAGAGTGTTATGGGGGGCGGGTTGGCTTTGTGGTGGTACGGAAGAAGCCGCTCGGGCCCTACAAGATCCTTTGGGCCCTCGCAGGGAATTCCCTTTGCGCGTAACCCAGGGCTCTCGCGCGTTGGCTCGCCATCGCGCTTCGCCCTGGGCTAGTATGGGGCGCACCTATGGCGCTTGGATTTGTGACGGGGCGGAGGGGGGAGGGTTTGGTGCGGGCTTTTGCGGTTCCCACCCATCCCGCCCAGCCACCCCAACGACGAAGACCTGTCGTTGGGGACCCCGTCGACGCGGGAAGGATGGGGCACCCTCGATTAGTGGTGGTGCGGACACTCCAAATTCTTTCAATCTTCAAGCAGTAGCGTTACGCGAGGAGTTTGTATTTGGTTTCGGCGAGGCGGTAGAGGCGGCGCCATACTAAGCGGTTCATGCTGACTACGATGACTGAGATGAGGATGGTGGCGAGGAGGAGCATGGGGAAGCGGCCTGAGTCTGTGGCTTCCTGGATTTGAGCTCCGAGGCCGATGGTTTCGAGGGTGCGGTCCTGGAGGTGGGAGTATTCGGCGAAGACGGAGGCGTTCCATGCGCCGCCTGAAGCGGTGACCATGCCGGTGATGAGGTAGGGGAAGATGCCGGGGAGGATGAGGGTGGTCCAGCGCTGGTAGCGGGTGAATTTGTAGAGGGAGGCGGCTTCTTTGAGGTCGGAGGGGATGGACATGGCTCCTGCGATGACGTTGAAGAGGACATACCACTGGGTTCCGAGGAGCATGAGGGCGACGGAGCCGATGCCGAGGCCGCCGCCGATCTTGACCAATCCGATGAGCAGGATGGGGAAGAAGGCGGTGGCGGGAACGCTGGCGAGGACCTGGGCGACGGGCTGGACGATGCGGGCGAGCCTGGGGTTGAAGCCGATGGCGACGCCGACGGGGATGGTCCAGAGGGCGGAGATGAGCAGTGAAGCGTTGACGCGGAGGAAGGTGGCTCCTGCGCCCATGAGGAGGAGGCGGACATCGAGCCAGGTGACGCCGCGGAGCATGATGACGGCCTGGGACGCTCCCCAGGCGACGAGGCCGACGGCGATGAAGGCGATTGTCCAGAGGGCGACAGAGTTTTTGCGGATGGGCTGATCTTCGTCTACGGGCTGGACGATACGGCAGGCGCGGGTGCGGGCGAAGCGCCGGTAAATGAGTTCGTCGATGTTGGGGAGGTGGGCGCTGGTCCAGACTTTGAGGGGGATGGCGGTGAGGTTGGACTGCTGGATGAGATGGAGGATGGGGGAGGTGACGCGGTCGGCGGACTCGACTTGTTCGAACTTGAATTTGTCGCTCCAGGCGATGAGGGGTCTCCAGAAGAGCTGGTCGGTGGCGACGACGATGAGGATGACGACGGCGATGCCGGCGATGAGGGCCTTGACGTCTCCTGAGGCGGTGGCGGTCTGGAGGTAGCTGCCGAGGCCGGGGAGCTGGAAGTTGCGGGAGCCCATGGTGAACATTTCGCAGGCGATGAGGGCGAACCAGCCGCCGGCGACGGAGACGATGGAGTTCCAGACGAGGCCGATGGTGGCGTTGGGCATTTCGAGCTGCCAGAAGCGCTGCCAGGGGGAGTAGCGGTAGATGCGGGAGGCCTCAAGCATCTCTTTGGGAATGGATTTGAGGGAGGAATAGAAACTAAAGGCCAGGTTCCATACTTGTCCGGTGAAGATGAGGAGGATGACGCCTAGTTCAATGCCGAGCTGGTGGCCGGGTACGAGGGCGACCATGGCGAGAACGACGGGGGGGAGGAAGCTGAGGACGGGGATGGACTGGAGGATGTCGAGGAGGCCGATCATCCATGCCTCGACTCGGGGGTTGTATGCGGCAATGTAGCCGTAAGTGATGGCGAAGACGAGCGAAAGCAGGTAGGCGATGCCGATGCGGACTACGGAGTAGAAGGCGTAGATGGGGAGCGCGCGGACGGAGTGGGAGATGGGGATGACGGGCATGGGCGTGGCCATCCAGTAGGAACCCATGTGGACGATGGCGAAAAAGAGCGCGAGAAGGCATGCGCCGATGCCGATGTCGATGACGAAGGGCCAGGAGCGGGCGGTGACGAGGGAGCGGGCGAAGTAGTGCTGGGGCGGGTGCTGGAGGGGGCTGGAGAGCTTCATTCGCCTCCTGATGCGGGGACAAGGGAATAGGGACGACGGAATGGCCGATGGGCAGCGACGAGGGAGTCGGGAATAGGGAGTAGAAAGGGATTCATTGAGAGGCTAGTCCTCCTTCGCTTCGTTGACGGCTTCGACTTCTTCGGTTTCGCCGGTGATTTCGGGCAGGATGAAGCGGCGGCGGGAGGCGTCGAAGTCAAAGAGTTCGGCGTAGCGGCCCCAGGTGACGGCGGTTTCGACCTGGCGCTGGGATTCGTCGGCGGAGAACTGTTCGTCGAGCATGTCGAGGAAGAACTCTTCGGGGACGCTGTGGTCGGATTTGGTTTCGAGGGCGCGACGGATCTGGCGGAGGAGGAGGACGTTTTCGGTGGCGGCGGCGCGGAAGAGTTCCTTTTGGTGGAGGATCTCGGAGTTGGCGTAGGCGGTGCCGGTATCGGTGATGGCTGCGTCGCCCTCTTCGATTTTGAGGAAGCCGAGGATCTGTGCGGCATCGACGATGGGGAGGAGGTCATCGATTTCAAAGGCGAGGTCGTCGGCGAGACGGTAGATGTCGTCTTTGCCGCCTTTGTCGAGGAGGAGTTCAAGGAGGCCGGCGACGCCGCCGGGGCGGGCGTGGGGCAGCATCTGGTAGTGCATCTGGCGCTGGTCGCGGACGGGCTTGCCGGTGGTCTGGTCGGGGGCAGCGGGGACGACTTCAGGGCGGGTGAGGACTTTGTAGATGTAGTCGACGAGGTTGGTGAAGGGTTCTGACTTGCGGTCGCGGGGGTGGGCGAGTTGGACTTTGAAGTCGGTGCGGATGTGGCCGGGGTTGCGGCCGAGGACGATGATGCGGTCGGCGAGGAGGACGGCTTCTTCGATGTTGTGAGTGACGATGAAGACGGCCTTGGTGGGCATGGTTTTGTTGGCCCAGAGCTCGAGGAGTTCGGAGCGGAGGTTTTCGGCGGTGAGGACGTCGAGGGCGGAGAAGGGCTCGTCCATGAAGAGGACTTCTGGCTCGACGACGAGGGCTCGGGCGAAGCCGACGCGCTGGCGCATGCCGCCGGAGAGTTCTTTAGGGAAGGCAGCCTGGAAGCCGTCGAGGCCGACGGTGTCGAGCATTTTGAGGGAGCGGGCGCGACGGGTTTCGGGATCGACGCCGCGGGCCTGGAGGGGGGCTTCGACATTCTCAAGGACGGTGAGCCAGGGGAAGAGGGCGAAGGACTGGAAGACGATAGAGACGTTGATTTCTGCTTCGGCGATGGGTTTCTCGTGCCAGTAGACCTGTCCGGCGGAGGGCTTGGAGAGGCCACTGAGCATGCGGAGCATGGTGGATTTGCCGGAGCCAGAGGGGCCGAGGAGGGCGAGTATTTCGCCGGGGACGATGGAGAGATTAGTGGGTGAGATGACCTGGATGCGGTTTTGGCTGGGCTGGGCGTAGTACTTCTGAATCTGCTCGGCGCGGATGATGGGGCTGAGGCCAGACTGGCTGTCGGTCGCCGGGGTGATGCTATCGGGGGCAGCTTGGGGCATCAGGTAGTCTCCAGGGATGGGTTGCCGGGGTTGCGATCCGGGCAAGGCTGAGGAATTGCTACGAGTTTATTGCAATGGGGTTGCAGGACGATAAAACGGGCGCTGACTGCTGCTGCAGCCGAAGGGCATGCATTCAGGATAGGCCATCCAGTCGAGGAGTACAGGAGAGCGCGGAGTCGAATTGTGGTGCGAACGACACAATTCCTTTGCCAATCTCTCGCCACAGCGTATCATCCAAAGTAACGCAACCAGAAGACTTGTCCGTGAAGTGCAACACGGATGCAGCACTGAACCGCCCCTAAATGGTGTGACGATAAAGAATTGGGCCCAATTGTGAGAGAGCGTGAATAGGGAATTATGCCTGAGAATGTAAAGAAACCGAGGGTACTGGTTGCAGATGATGAGCGGGTAATTGCAGACACGTTGGCGATGATTCTGAACCAGAGCGGATTTCAGGCGCGGGTGGCTTACACGGGCGAAAAGGCGCTGGAGATGGCGGCTGAATTCAAGCCGGAGATGCTGATTTCGGATGTAATTATGGCGGGGCTGAACGGGATCGACGCAGCGATCAAGATTCGCGAAATTTTGCCGTCGATCAAGATTTTGCTGTTTTCGGGTCAGGCGGCTACGGCGGATTTGCTGGAGCGGGCTCGGGAGCGGGGGTATGAATTTGAGATTCTTGCGAAGCCGGTGCATCCGGGGGATTTGCTGGCGAAGCTTAGAAGCTAGAGAACAGGGACGAGGGAGTAGGGAATAGGTGTTTGAATGGTTTTTTGCGTTGATGTTTTTAGATTAAAGATTTTGGGTGTTTGAGGAGTCACATCTCAAGACTCAGGGCGAGAATTGGGACCCTTGGCAGAGACCGCGTGCGCTGTGGATTGTGTTCGCGCGATTTGGTATGATTCGTGGCGCTTTCCCAATCGCGATGGAGGTGCGACCAGTGCCAGTCAGTTTTAGCCAAATCGGCCAAGTCAACCAAACACTTGTACTTGCACTCAAGAATAATGAGCCGTTCGCAAGTGGTTACCCGATCTCAGATTATCTACATGACAAGGCGTATAACTATGATTTGAGCTTTGGGGTCTACGGAATTGTGAACAAGAAGCCGCTTCAGGGAACCTTTGTTGGGACTAAGTATTATTGCTACAAGGGGAATGTGCGCGATATGGCGAAGCGGATCGTGCATATTCACGATCCGAAGAATCCCGGGAGTCCTGAGACCTTTTATCGATTGATTCACACCGCAGCCGACCCGGGCCTGCAGGACAACACATACAGTTATTGCGACCTGATTACGGATATTCCTTAGGGATTGAGCGGGATTCACACGTTGCAGATTTGCGCCCTGGTATTTCGAGCATTTTCAGGAATACTGTGAAGTGTCTAGCTTTCGCGAGGATGGATTTTTCTTGATGAAAAGTCCAGTCATCGGTGTGGCCATCCTTTGTACCATTCTTGCATTTAGACGCGAGTGATCGAATCGATGGCAGTTGTTGGGAGCTGCATCGTGAAGTTGAAATCCGGATGTGGCAACGGAGGGGGCTGCGCGTTTGCAGTTACGCCTTGTGCGCGTGCCGGGAGCGGGACCGGGTGGGGCGATGGGAACGTTGGGATAGTTGGGAACGATGGGAGTGCCGATGGGCGTGGGAAGCTGAGTAGGTCCACTTTCTGACGGGGCCTACATCGACATGGACGAACTGGCTTTTGGGGTAGTAGCCGACTCCTCCGGCGTTGAGCGAGAGAGCTGCGTCTCGCAGCAGGGGGGCGGGGACACCGGGTAGGCGAAGGTCGACCGCTTTGGCGACGATGTGCTGGGAGTGTTCAGCGGCGTTTGTGGTTCCGCTGGCGCGGAGTTCGTCGTTGGTTTCCTGCGAGCGGTAGCCTGAGAGGACATCGATGGCGGCGTCGGGCTTGCCAAGCTTGGCGAGCATGGTGTGCAGCAGATCAAAGGTGCGCGGGTCGTACTGATTGACTTCTTCGTTGTGTGAGTCGCGCAGGAATTGATTGAGCTGGTCGAGCGCTTCGGGCACATAGGTGTTGCCGATGCGATAGACGACGCTGACCATATCGCCGGTATGGCTGTGCATGAGCTTAATTTCGTATTTTTCGCCTTCTCCCGGCGGCGCGTCTTCTGGAGAAGGGACGATTCCGACGTCGGGCAGAGCCACGTCAAGGAGGGCATGCGCGAGAAAGTGAAGGCGGGAGTGCGCGTGGGCAGCAGGCTTACGAGCCTGGGCTGTGGGAACGAGGATGCCTGTCAGGGCTACGAAGGCTGCGATTGCGATGCCGCGCACGGTCGCGAAGGGTAGATGCGGGACTGAGGCGCGCAAAATCAAATCGTCAAATCTCCAGATTGAGGATTGGCCTTGCTGCTGCCAGCGTTCCAGGGATCATCACTAGAGCATCTCTCTCGATGGTGTAGAGTTGTATAGGCGATACTCTGCGGCATGAGCTCACATGGCGCGACCTTACG
>JANYDG010000119.1 GCA_025359885.1 Acidobacteriota bacterium | reverse complement strand
CTTTGCCCTGGTCGTAAGCCTCCAACAGCATCCGCCGTGCATCATCATCGTAAGGTCGCGCCATGTGAGCTCATGCCGCAGAGTATCGCCTATACAACTCTGCACCATCGAGAGAGATGCTCTAGGGCCTGTTAACGCTGCTGGGGTGGCGCAACTGCCAAGACAGGAAGCCTCTTGGCCGGCAGCTCGGAATTGAGAATGAATCAATGCAGAATCCTGGGACGAATCCATTCGTAAACCCAGGTTCCAAGCGACGCGCTTGCCAGCGCAGCAATCATCACGGTGAGCCCGTCGCCGATGAGAGCGACGAGCGGACCTGGGCATGCACCGGTCAGATCCCAGCCGAGGCCAAAGATCGCACCGCCGGCCAGATAGCGAATACCGCTGCCCAGTGTCTTGGGCGCAGCCTCGATGGTTTCGCCGGAGATGGACCGAAGAGCAAAACGCTTGAGCAGCGCGAGCGAGATGCCCGCCGCGACTACCGCTGAGCCGATAATCCCTTACATTCTGAAGAACTGGAAGTGGAACATCTCCTGGATTCAAAACCAGGAGAGAACCTCTGAGCGCGTGAGTACTACGCCGAAGAGAATGCCAAGCACACAAAAGACCGGCAGCAGAGCCGGCTTTGATCTGGGCTCGCCGATATCCTCCCCACCGCACCCTTGAAATTGCGTATTTGTCGAACTCATTGCAGGCCTCCCATCAGGCGAGGAAGGAGGAACCAGCTCGCCGTCAGTCCGCCGGCAAAGAAACCCACGACCGCGAGCAATGAGGGCAATTGCAAGTTTGCCAGTCCGCTGATCGCATGACCGGATGTGCACCCTCCGGCGTAAGCAGTGCCGAAACCAACCAGGAAACCGCCGACCACGACGGAAGCAAACCCGCGCAACATGAGCAACGCATGCCAGCTAAAGATTTCGCCCGGAGCAACGCCCGAAAGGTCATGAATTCCCCAGTTCGCGAGCAGAATTTGGGTTGCATCGGAGATGGCAATGGGGTGTTGCGGACCGAGATGCGCGCTGAGCAGCCCACCTGCGAGCACACCGGCAACGAAGAGGAGATTCCAGAGTCCTGCGCGCCGCCAATCATAACGAAAATATTCGATCTTACCAGGGGCAATGGCCGAACAGAGGTGACTCAAGCTCGACGAAATTCCGAATACCTTGTTTCCAACCGACAGCAGGGCTGGAACGAACAGTCCGAGAATCGGGCCAGCTACATACCATGGCCATTCCGAGTTGAACCAGGCTAGCATCGGGTCGCCCCTTTCGGCGTGCTTGGTCGCGCAAGTTACTTCTTCCCAATTCTACCCAGGTTCAACTCCCCCCGCGCATTCCCACCCGCATGCGAGCACTCAGCCTCAAGGGACCGGAGGCCGCTTGTACGCGGCGCCGGAGACAGAAACATGGGAGCTTGCAGGGAAGTTTCGGCTGGAGCTGACTTTTCCACGGTAAGGAGGTTTGAACGAGTGGCAAGGAAGGTCGAACGCTTTCAGCGTTGGCGCTTCCTTGCCATTTGTTCTATCCGCGCTAGCTCTGCGCTGGCGGCAATCGTGCGTCTGCGACGAAGCCTGCACTACATCGAGAGCATATTGCCGGTGCGGAGCCTTCGTTTGGTGCGGTTTAGAAGTAGAATTTTCCTGCAAGTTGAATGGCGCGCCCAGGCTGCGGATCGCCACCGGCGTTGATGGGCCGATCAACGGAAGTAATGACGCCGAAGACGGTTGGTCCTGCTCCAAAGTTACCGCTGGGATTCGCGAAGTTGGCGTGGTTGAAGGCGTTGTAAGCTTCCAGGCGAAGTTGGATATAACGGGGGCTTTCTGTCTGCCCGACCGGGATATCGCCCTTGATCGAGGGGCCGCTTCCCCGTGCTTGTGCTTTCTGTGACAGTTGCTGCCCGTGTAAGATCGGCTGCGAATAGAGATCTGGCGCTGAAGCGAGGTTGATGGATTTGCGCGCATGGAACATATAATCGGATGAGGAAAAAGTCCTGAGAAAAGCACCGCAAAAGCGTGTCGATGATGTACCGCTGACGGGCAACGACCTGCACAGCGTGGCGGAGCGCGTTCTTGCGGGATACCTGCGCGAAAAGGGCCTCAAGCAAAGTAGCAAGCGAGACAAGGTGCTCGACGTGTTCCTCAAGACACGCGACCATTTGAGTACCGAAGACCTGCATGGACTCGTCAAGCAGAATGATCCGAGCATCGGGTATACCACTGTCTACCGAACTCTTAAACTGCTTGCCCAGTGCGGTCTGGCGTTCGAGGTCGATTTCCAGGATGGGGTCGTCCGCTATGAGCATAGCCTGAACCGCCGGACGCATCACCACATGGTCTGCACTTCGTGCGGCGACTCAGTCGAGTTCTTCGCCTCCGAACTTGACAATGTGCAGCGCCGAATCGGCAAGGAATTTCACTTCCAGCCATCGCGCCATACCTTCCAGATCCTCGGCACCTGTGAGGCCTGTTTCAAGAAGAACCAGTCTGCGACTTAGAATGTGAACTTCGCCGCGATCTGTATCTGTCGCGGTGCGTTTGCGTTCACGATCCGGCCGAAGGTCGCGCTGTCCGGGTTGCCGTTCACTGCTTCGGGACCGAAAAACTGTGCATGATTGAAAACGTTGAATGATTCGGCTCGCAGCAACACTTGCTGCGATTCGCTGAGGGTGATCTTCTTCTCCAATGCCATGTCGAAGTTGTCCATCCCTGGCCCGTAGAAGAAACGCCGGGGGGCATTGCCGATCTGTCCGAGCGCGGGCATCGCAAAACGCGAGGTGTCGAACGCTGGACGGCCGTTGCGCGGATTGAGATTGATTCGAAGGTTGCCGCCCAGGTAATTCGGCGTGTCGACGCCGTTGTTGTTGATGCCGTTGGGCATCGAACCAATGAGCGATGTGTCGTCGTTGTTGTAGAGTGTGACCGGCATGCCGGTGGTGAGCCGCGTGATTCCCGACAGTGTCCATCCCTGCCAGAGTGCCCGCGGCCCCGGCATCACTTTCTCCAGGGGAAGCGGCGCCATATAGCTGATCTCGAAGTTGTGACGCACATCGAACGCCGAGATTGCCTTGTTGATCCCCGGTTCGATCGGATTCACCTCCTCTGAAAGACTGGAGGAATTGTCGAGCGATTTCGAATAGGTATACGCGCCCAGAAGGTCGCCCGCGTGACCGTGGTGCTTCACTGTGACTTGGAACGCGTTGTAATTGCTCCATCCGATCGTCTTCTGGTATGTGATCCCGTCGAACTCGGGGCCGAAGGGTCCACGTGCTTCGACCGTGCTCCCATCCTTTCGTGCGAACAGACCGCCTTCGCTGAAGGGTCCGCAGGTGTTGGAGCCGGACGCAACCTGGCTGGGGTCGCTCACGCTCAGGCACCGCTCGGCGTTTCCTGGGGAAGCCGGCGTGAGCACAAGGAGATTGTGGGACCGCGCGCCGACATAGCCCAGCGTGGCGGTTGTGTTCTGTGCAATTTCGCGCTCCATGGAGAGGTTGTAGCTCTCGGTATATGGGGACGCGTTGTGATAGTAGAACGCCGGGTCGCCGGTAATAGGCGAGTACTTTGTCCAGTCCACCGTTGTATTCGGATGCTGCCTTGATGCGCCAAAAGCCGGGATCGGTGAAGGAAACGGCTGCCCGTTGGTAGATCCGGTACTCGCCGAAACAAACGGCTCGTCGAAGAGAGGATGCCCGACCGTGCTGTCGTAGTCATACCCGTAGGGCGGGCATGCGCTCATGATTCCTGCGGAAAGACCTTCGAAGGCGGTATAGAAGACGCCGAAGCCTGCCCGGAAACTGGTTTTTCCGAGACCGCCAAGCAGACGGTTTGCCCACTCGTTTTTCCATTTCGGAGCATAGGCAATTCCAAAACGTGGCGAAAAGTTCGCCCACTTGGTCGGCGACAGCGTGCTCGCAACTCCGCGATCTCCGGGAAAGACCATGCCGCGAGGCGCGCCCGGATAGACTTCGGACTGCTGGTTGAGCACAAACGTCTGCAACTGGTTGTATTTTTCGCGCCACGGCGGGAGCATGTCCCACCGTACGCCGTAATTGAGCGTCAGGTTGCTGCGGGCCTGCCAGGTGTCCTGCGCAAAAAGCCCAGCGTACTTATTGCGAATGTAAAAGCCACTCGCGTCTCCCTGCTCGTAGGTGCTGGCTACGCCGATGAGGTAGTCTGCAAAATCCAGTCCTGTTTCTGATCCTTGAAACACGAACGATCCATTATTGATGGAGTTCGAGTTGATATTCACCTGATCGATGTGCCAGTTCGCCCCCAACTTGATTGTGTGGCTTCCGATTACTTTCGAAAGAGCCTCGGTCACCTGATAGGTGTTGTTGACCTGGCGCTCACCGGTCACGTCCACCCCGATGGTGAAGTCGTTGAACGCAACGTTCTCGATGCCTTCAGCCGCAGGATTGAGTGGAACAATGCCCAACGTTCCGGCACCCTCAACGAAACCTTGTGATGCGAGCGACAGTCCGACGCCTCCAACCGGCTGTCCAATCTTGTTCGCGTTCCTCAAATAACTGAAGTGCAAATCATTCACGAGCGACGCCCCGACAGCCCTGGTCCATCCCAGATTTGCAAGTTGAGCACGCCCGCGAGAGGTCGCGCCGAATCCAGGAACATTCGCTCCGCCTTGCGCAGTCGGAAAGGGGTTGTCTAACTCATATCCATCGCGAAAGTAGTAACCGGAGAAATCTCCCGCATTCGTTTTCCAGTCGAGCCGAAGCGCGGCCTTGTTGTCGCTGAGCGTCTGATTCTCGTGAGAAGTCGAGAAAACGTTGGTTCCGATGTTCGGCGCTGGAATGTATTGAAGCAGTGCTTTGGCCGGTGCCGACCATGCAGCATTGGGAATCACGCCACCGGGAAAGACACATGCGACGTTGGACTCTGAGCATGTCGCCGTGTAGTAAGGCTCGCCGGTTGTGACTGTGCGTCCGAGGCGCTGGCTCAGCAGAGCCGCCAGATTGTCGCCGCTGACTTTGCCGGTCAGCTGTGATGCCTGATCTCCAAGATTGCCTGTGCGATTGGCGATGGAAGGAACAGCGATCTGCCCGGTCTCTACTCCCTGTGTCATCTTGGTTCCCTGGTAGTCGCCGAAGAAGAAGAGTCGGTCGCGGAGGATATGACCGCCCAGGGTTCCTCCAAATTGATTACGGTCATACTCCGCGCGTTCACGCGCAAGATAGTTCGTCGCATCGAAGTTCGTGTTTCGGAAGAATTCAAACGCGCTGCCGTGCAGAGTATTGTTTCCGGTCTTGGTTGTAACCAGCACCTGCCCGCCGCTGAAGTTTCCGTACTCGGCATCGAAGTTGCTTGTCAGCACCCGAAGATCTGCAATCGAATCGAGATTGGGAACTACACTTGCAATGTTGCTGAAATCCTCTTCGACTGAACTGCCGTTTACCGTAAATCCATTCGCCGTCTCTCTCTGACCGCTCACCGAGACATCGCCCGGATTTAGGTCTCCGGACGGCGGAGTCGTTGTGCAGCCGGACATCACGACGGCATTCGATTGCTTGGAACTCTGCGGAATCACTCCGGCCTGGAGCCCCAGAAGGTCAGTGAAGCTTCTTCCGTTCAGGGGAACTGCCACCAGCTTTTCCTGCCCTATCGCCTCTCCCACCTGGGTCGAGGAGAGATCCATCTCGCTTCCGGAAGCGTTCACCTCAATGGTTTCCTGGTGAGCCTCAACCTGTAGGACGATGTCCAGATGAAGCGGCGCCGACGGTTCAATCGTGATGCCTTCCCGTTGATACGATCCGAAACCAGAAGCTACGATACCGATCCGATAGGTGCCGGGAGACAGCGTGAATTCGAATCCGCCTTTATCGTCCGTCTGTCTGGCTTCCTTTTCGCTGGTGCCGGATTTCTGAATGCTCACTGCGGCACCCGAAACAACCGCACCGCTCGAATCTGACACCGTGCCTGAAAGTTGCTGAGGAGCAATGGCGAGAATGCTCAAGGGCATGAGCGTAAGAAATCCCAAAACGGCGAGAATTCGAAGTAGGAAGGAGGTAGAAAAGCGCAAATCACTCATCATGGGTCAGCCTGCGTTCTCTTATGAAAGTGAAAATCATTTTCAAGATAGGCTGAATTGAGGAATTCGGCTGTGACGGGAGTCACAATGGCGATCAAATCGGTCCGGATTGTGAGAAGGCGCAGTTTTCTCAACATGATCGATACAGGACGTCCTATATCCACAGCAGTTTAACGAGCTGCCGCAGCGGCATTCTAAAGACGGATGTGCCGGCCAGGGATTCCTGAGCCGGTCCAACTCGTCTATCCATGAAGCTGTAAGAAGTTCGTTCTGACCGGAACTTGATCGGGCTCACATCTCGGCCCAACGACGAAGCAGGTTATGGTAGACACCTGTCAACTGGACCCCAATCGGGCTACCCGGAGTTTCCTTTGCCAATCTCTGAATAGCGGTGTCGAGATCATAGAGAAGAGTTCTGTCGCCATCGGTCCGAATCATGCTCTGAATCCAGAAGAAAGAGGATACGCGTGCGCCGCGCGTCACAGGCGTAACGCGGTGAAGACTGGTCGCCGGGTACAGGACCATGTATCCCGCGGGCAACTTGACATTGTGCAAGCCGTAGGTGTCCTCGACGATCAGCTCGCCGCCGTCGTATTGATCTGGCTGTGTCAGAAATAGGGTCGCGGAGACATCGGTCCGGATCCGCTGGCCCGTTGAAACTAGCGCTCGAATGGCGGTATCGACATGCGTTCCAAAATGCCCACCTCCGGTATAGCGGTTGAACATTGGAGGAAACACTTTGAGAGGCAGCGAAGCCGACATAAACTGGGGTGATCGTGCCAGGGCTGCCAGCACCATCTCGTCGAGCTTCACGGCTGCCGGATGTCCCTCGGGCAGTTGAAGGTTCTCCTTGACAGCCTGGGCCTGATAGCCGGCTGTCACTTTGCCGTCAACCCATTCCGCAGCATCGAGAACTGCGCGTGCCTGGGTGACTTCTTCAGTGGTCAGAATATCGGGAATCGTAATCAGCATGATCTGAGCTCTCCATGGTCGTCAAGATTGAAAGAACTTCTGCAGACGAAAGGTTCATTTGAAGCGAAAGTTGATACCGATGAGAGCACTGGCTCCCGTGCCGGGAATCAAATGGCTTGGGTGTGGCAGATCGATATAGAACCGATTCAGGATGTTGTTTACGTTGGCCTGGAACTCAAGCTTCTCGCCGATTGGCCGTTTCAACATCGCATTGAAAGCCCAATAGCCTGGTACCTGTTTCATGGCCACGCTGGTGACGACATAGCCCGGTCCATTCGGATTCGGCACGAACCCGGTTGGTACGAAGGGCACGGTCGAACTTGCCGTCCTGCTTCCGACGTAGTTGCTACCGAACCCGCCATTCAGGTGCCATGGGAGCCGATGCGTCACAAAGAGGTTGAAGGTCTGTCGAGGAACATTCGCGAGCGGATACCCGACAGCGGCTGGGAAAAACTGCGAGTAGATTACTGCGCTGTCGAGATAGGCATATCCGATAACGAGATCCATGCCATCAGGCAAGCGGCCGACTGCGCTGACCTGCATTCCTCTCACCAGTTGATTGCCGGCAGCGACGATGTTGTTGGAATTAGTGGGATCGGTCTCCCGCGCATTGTCTTTTTCCGTGCGGAACCATGCGCCTTCGAGAAGCAGGCGCTCCTTCAGAAAGCCCCATTTCGCCCCCGCTTCGTACGATTCGTTTTCCTCTGGCGCGGCCGTGGACTTCGTCAAGCCCACACTCAAGCTCAACGATTCTGCTGCGGGATTAAAGCTGGTGCCATAGTCGATGGTGTGGACATTGAGGTTCGGTTTGAAATCGTGGCTTCCGGAGCCACTCATTTTCCATCCAACCAGTTCAATCCGGGAGAAGACTGTGGCCGATCGACTTTTGATGTTCGAAATTGTTTCTGGCTGGACGACACCGGGGCGCCGATGGGGTGCAGCAGAAACTGATGCGGCACGCCCAGATCTCGACCACGATGAACGTATACGGAAACGCCTTGATGACGGCCAAGCGTGAGGCCAACAGCAAGGTGGTCAGGATGGTACTGAGGAGCGCATAGCCATGAAGGGAAGAACCTTGCAACCGCACCAGAAACCCCGGCGATTTTGGCGACCGCTGTTATTTGGGGTTATCTGGGGTTGGCTAATCGGCTAAGTGGTTGCGGGGGCTGGATTTGAACCAGCGACCTTTGGGTTATGAGCCCGACCGAAATTAGCTAAGTCCCATTGATTTCAATGCCTTTAACTCATGCCAAGGTGGCAAAAACCAATCAAATTCACCCAGTTTTGGACCCTGGTCCTATCGTACTTGGACCTAAATGATTCAGCAGGGATGTGAAGGGTCCTGCGCCCGATAAAGCAACGGTGCAATTCTCAATGTCAACTTGAGGGAAGCGCCTGAGATTTCGCGCATTTTCGACTACGAGACGAAAAAACAATTCAATCCTTCATAATCCAGCCATATCGTTGTGGATAGCGGCAGTGAGTCCCGCTAGTCTGGCGTTTACGTGTAGCCCAGCGATGAACGAACTGACCCTCACTCCCGGATTGGACCTGAACGGCCTGAAGACATTCGTGGTTGAAAACCGATTCCTGCGCATCGTTGTGGTGCCCGAGGCAGGCGCGAAGATCTGGCAGATCGTTTACAAGCCGCTCAGCGTTGAGATTCTGTGGAACAACTCCCATGTCCCAGCGGCGCGGCATGGAATTGACACGCCATATGACGACGTGTGGAGCGGGGGCTGGGACGAGCTGTTTCCCAACGACGAACCCGGACCGGTGAATGGCTACATACTGCCCGATCACGGGGAACTTTGGACCGGCGACTGGCATGCAGAGCCCGTCGCTCGGCCGAATGCTGTCGGCCTGCACCTGCGCCTGCAAACACCTATCAGCAACTTCCTGGTGGAGCGCACGCTGCTGTTACACGACAATCGCCCTTGCTTCGAGATTCAATACCGATTCACTAATCAAGGGAGCGAGGCGTTTCCGTTTCTTTGGAAGCTGCATCCGGCGTTCGCCGTCTCTCCCCACCACCGCATCGATTTCCCGCCTATGGCCGTTCTTCGCGAACCTGAGTTTCCCGGCACCCTTGGCGACGCGCCACCAATCTTTGCGTGGCCACACGCGCCGCTGGGAGACACGGTGCTGGATCTGCGCCAGGTTCCCGGCGTTGAATCGCAAGCCCTGCACTTCTTTTATGGGATCGGACTTACAACCGGCTGGTGCGGCATTACCAACCGCTCCAACCGTCTGGGCTGCGCCTTGCGATTTGATCCGGATGTTCTTTCCAGTTGCTGGCTTTTTGCGAGCCACGGCGGTTGGAAGGACTTGAATGTTGCCGTTCTTGAACCGGCCACGGGTTATCCCTTTCAAATGCAGGCAATGATCAATGGAGGGCGCGCACGATGGCTGGCGCCGGGAGCAAATCTGGAAACCTCGGTTCTGTTCTCCGTCGCGGAAGGCCTGACCTCGATTGGTGGTATCGACGAGAATGGTGTGATTCTACCGGGGGACGAAGATTAGCTTTTATGCGTCGAGTTTCGGCGGAGTGGGCTCCAGCGACAGCATGATAGCGGCGGCAATCGCAACCACTGCGCCGGCCATCTGCATTCCGGTGAGCCGCTCATGTAGCAGCGCAACCGCCAACACAACCGTGAGCAGCGGGAAAAGGGAGATCAGCGAAATCACGATGGAGGCCTTGCCGCCTGATTCCAGCGCTCGGAAACTAGCCCATGCACCGAGCCCGTTCAAGATCCCTCCTGCCACTGAGCAGACGACAACCTTGGTAGCCATACCCCAATGCGGGGGAGTTACCACCAACACGATCGCCGACAGCGCCACCATGGCCAAACAGAACCAGAGAAACGACCGCAGACTCGAGATGCGGTTGGTCGAGAGCTTCTGCGTTACACCCGTAATGCCCCACAGAACCAGTGCCAGAATTGCGAATCCAAGCCAGGCCATCAGAAAGTCCTTTCAACTACTACGCATTGAGCAGATAAATTGCTACGAATGCCAGGCCCAGCCCGATCCACTGGACTCGGCCTAGGCGTTCTTTCAGAAACAGCAATGCCAGCAGCACCGTGACCATGGGAAACAGCGCAGTCACCGGTGTAACCACGGAGGCTTTGCCACCCTTGACCATCGCCTGGAAGTACGCCATATTTCCCAACCCGCCGAGAATGCCTGTAAGGAACGCCCAGAAGACACCGCGGCCGCGGCCTTTGCGATTCTCACCGGGTATGCCCTTGCTGACTTTCCATGAAACAAAAATCAGCAGTGGGGCGATGCCGACGGTAAAGAGCAGCTGGTTCATGTAGGCATCGACGCCGTCGGATGCGATTTTGGAAACCAGCCCCCATGTGCCCCACAGGAGGATAGTGACGAGCGACCAGCCTAGCCACAGCGGCAGGCGGCGCGAAGTGCTTGCTTCACCCATTCGCCGAGGATAGCGGGACTGGCTTTCTTGAGGCAACGCCGAGTTGGAGATTCCACCCCTGTTTTTCGGATCATTCTTTCGCTCTAACCGCTCGTGGCTTCACGGACCGATCAGGCGCGTTCTATGATTCGTGCGTAAGACCGATGAGGCACCATGAAAATCACCTCAATTGAGGCCATTCACCTGCGCGCCGAGGATCCGCTGATTGAGCTGTTCGACGGGTCGTACGATGATTGCGTTTTGGTAGTCCACACCGACTCAGGCCTCACCGGCATTGGTGAAACGGAGTCGATGGCACCGGCGATTCAGGCCATTGTGCGCGGCCCTTCGGCCCATAACCATGCGCGCGCGCTTTCTG
The DNA here is from genome assembly GCA_025359885.1 of Acidobacteriota bacterium. Lineage (GTDB taxonomy): Bacteria > Acidobacteriota > Terriglobia > Terriglobales > Acidobacteriaceae > Acidicapsa. The sequence continues at coordinate 8,535 of JANYDG010000119.1, read as the reverse complement.
CTGTGTTGGCCGGCGAAGACCCTTCCGATCCGGTTGGACTATGGCACAAGATGTTTGAGTCTACCGATTATCTAGGCCGTCGCGGCCTCACCATGCATGCCATCGGAGGGCTGGATCTGGCGCTGTGGGATCTTCGTGGAAAAATCGAGGGCAAGCCAATTCATGCGTTGATTGGCGGAGCAAAGCGCGATCGCCTTCCGGCTTACGGCACCATCTATCCGATGGCCAAGACAGAAGCGGAGGTCCGTGCTCAGGTAGCTGCCGCACAGGCTCGCAATTTACGCAACTTTAAGTTCGCAGCCGACCCATGGTGGCTCGAAGACATCGCACAGACCGGGCGCTTGCTTTCCGCCGCTCGTCAGCAGGCCGGCGATGCCGCCAACCTGATTGTTGATGCTGCGCTTTCGTACCGCACCACCGAGGAAGGACTGCGCCTTTACCCCGTCTATCGCGATGTCGGGATCTGGTTTCTTGAGGCTCCGCTCCCGCTGGACAATGTGGAAGGCCATCTGGAGTTGAGCCGTCACGGCATTCCTCTTGGGGTTGGCGACCTGGGCCTTACCCACGTTCGCGAGTTTGTCGAAATGATGGACCGCGGCGGCGCAAGCATTTGCCAGCCGGACATCTCCCAAGTCGGAGGGTTCACCGGAATTCTGCAAGTAGCCGCGGCGGCTTACGCCAGAAATAAGCGCGTTATCACGCATGGCTACAAAACAAATATCGAGATTGCCGCGAACCTTCACTTCCTTGCCGCACAGCCCACTATGGAGCCGCTGGAGTTTTCGCTGAGCCACTCGCCACTCCGCTGGAATACGACCAACGAGCACTTTCCGGTGGAAGAGGATGGATGCGTGTGTGTACCGCAAGCGCCTGGTTTGGGAGTGACGCTCAACGCCGAGACTATCGAGCGCTATCGGTTCGGGCACTAGGAATCAATTTGCGCACAGAACCGTCTTCAGTGGATTGCCGGGTTCCTTCGTCATTCGGTCGAAGGCTTGCTGTCCTTGTTCCAGCTGTAACTCGGTGGTCCAGGGGCGCAGATCGATTTCACCATCCGTAAGCAACTTCAATGACCGGTCAAAATCCGCTGGTGTGTAATCAAGCGACATGGCCTCGTATTAACCAACGGAGACCGCATCGGCTTCCACTGCACCCCACCGGTGCGGGTTGCTGGCGTAAGCACGAGGGGTGCAGTGCATGTATTTTTTGAAAACGGAAGCGAAGTAGGCCGGGTTGCAGAAGCCGCAGCGGTCAGCAACCTCGGCTACATGCAAACGGGGATCGAGCAAGAGCCGCTTGCCCATCTCCAAGCGTTCGCGGATCAGGTACTCCTCTAACGTGTGCCCTGTTGTCCGACTGTAGATGCGCCCCAAGTGGCCGGCAGAAAGCTTCAAATCCCGCGCAAGATCCTGGATAGTCACCTTCTGAGGCCCTAGTTCGCGCACCAGACGATGCGTTTCGCTGACGATTTTCTTTTCGCGCTGAGAGAACATCTGCACCAGTTGCAGACGGAGTTTGTCTACATAGCAGCGAAATGCTTCAGCCATGGCGAACGAACTCGGCGAACCAACAATCACTTGCACTGCCCGCTCTTTCGCCGTGTTCACAACCGCCGTGCTGATACCAATGTTCCCAAGTTCCCTGGCCAGATGTTCGCATGCCCAAGTCAGCAAGCCGCGGGCCTGTTGCAGCTGGGCCACGGTGGCCGCCGCTGGTGCCGCAGTGGCAAGGAACTCCCGAACCGAAGCGGTGATTGCCGTCGAGTCAGCCTGCTGCAATGCCTTTAATACCCGACCCAGTGTCTGTGCTGGTTGCTTTTCCGATTGCAGCAGGGTCTCGAACAAATTCACCATGGAATGGCCCGACTCTAGCGCCGAGGCGGCCTCGTGATATGCCCGCAGCAGTTCGGTCGATTGCTGATGGAGGCTGCTGATGCCTACCCTGGCCAGCGGAAATCCCTCAGAGCGGGCAATCCGCAGCAGCGTATGGGCCATCTCCTCAAGAAGGGAGCGATCAATTGCCGGGGTGCGCGATCTCTGCGCGGTAAAAATGCACATCTCCTCCGGCATCACCACGGTTGCAAGGGTATTCGGCCAGCTCTGACAGCGGTATTCAATCATGTGCGCCACACGCGCAAGGGCCAGATTCCCGCCAATCGCCTTGGGAGCGCCAAACTCCGCTACATGCCTGGTAGGAGAAGGTTCGGGCACCTCATCCAGGGGTGGCTGGAGACGTAGCACGAGAACCCGGTCAGGATACCGTTCCAACCCCACATTCCGCGCCAGAGAGCGCACCTGTTCCAGACTGCCCGCAGGGCCGTTGCCCACCTGGCCAGAGAGTAGCAATTCGGCCAACTCCCGGCGGTCCAGCGCCAGTTCCCGCTCTCGCATGCGCTGAAATTCACTCATGATTTCAAGGCGCTTCCATGCATTACCCAGGTACCGGGCGAAGACCTCCATCATGCGCAGCATTTCGGCCAGTTGCGCGGTGGTTACCACTGGGACGCGATAGTAGGCCTCCTCCAGGCGCGCCATGTCGATGTGTGGCTGGCCCTCGAGCGTCTCTTTGACTTGCTGAAAGCCCTCCGCGGTGGGCGGAACGGCAAGGACCTGTCCGCTGAAAAGCGTACCGAGATAGCGGCCTTCGCACAGCACGGGAACGGCAATGTCCGTGAGTCCCACGTGGCAGGGATATACCTGACTCTTGCCCGTTACCCGGCAGCGTTCTTTGGCAGGCTTGTCGCTACGCGCGCAGGTGGTCTCCTCGTGCGCACCAAATCCGTGCACCATATCGCAAAAGAGTGTGCTCGGGCTTGGAGAGGTCCGGCCAGGCATATCCGCACCGGCTACCTGCAGTTGCACAAGCGCATCCCCGGTATTCACCCGCGGCCCCTGGCCGGGATCGAACAGTCCAAGATCGTCTGCCCACATGAGTTCCACATTGCGAATGGGGCTGGAGTCGTTCAGAAGTACAAGAAAATACTCAAACAGTTCCAGATCTTTCTTGAATTCCTGTTTGAGCGTCTCGCTTAAGTCTGCCTTTTGCTTTTTCATTTCGGCGCAGCTCCGCGTGGAAGAGTTTGGCGGAGCCATCTTAAGCTTTGGAACTTAGACTTGAATATCAATAATCCGGCATAAACTATCGTTTAATTGTTTTCCCTTCCCAAACGCAACCATCACGGGTGGGCTCGGATGGTGAGTCCGCCATCCACAACCAAGTGTGTTCCCGTAACCCAAGCCGCCGCCGGGCTGGCGAGGTAGGCAACGGCAGAGGCTACGTCCTGGGGAATGCCGCGTCGGCCTAGAGGATGCAAGGCCTCAGTGTGCGCCGCAAGTGCTGCGGGATCAGTTGCTGTTCGCACCCATTCGTCCCAGAGGGGGGTGTCTATGTATCCTGGGCAAACTGCATTGACACGAATGTGCCGGACGCCAAGTTCCAGCGCCAGGTTGCGGGTGAGTGCCACCAGTCCAGCCTTGGAGCAGGCGTAGGGAATCGCGTTGGTAAAGGCGTGGGTTGCGTGGATCGAGCTGATGTTGACGATCGCTCCTCCGGCTGCTGAAAAGAGCGGGGCCAGCGACTTTGAGAGGAGCAGCGGAGCCCGCAGGTTGACCGCAATGACGTGGTCGAAGACTTCCGCGGTGACCTCGGCGAGGGGTAGATCGTATTCAATACCCGCGTTGTTGACCAGCACATCGATGTTTGGCGTCAAGGCGGCGATCTGAGTGGCAATTCGGGCAGGCGCAGCGGGGTCCGCAAGATCCGCAGCAAAGTGATCGACGGCGGCTCGATGCAGCCTGGTCATCGCCTCTGCCGTTGCGGAGATGCCTTCCGCGTTCCGATCCACCAGGACAAGCCTAGCTCCGCGTCCGTGGAGTTCCTCCGCTATGGCTCGCCCGATTCCCTGTGCAGCCCCTGTGACGACCGCAACCAAACCTGCAAACTCGCCTTTGACGCCGGGATTTTCCAGAACCATTCGGCTACCTCCTTACTTTCTTGCTGCAACCTCGTCCAGAAACACCAGCTCAGAACTCAGGGGATTCCACAAACGGACCGACAGGCCCTGGCCAAGCAACTCACTGCCTGAAACCTCGTGGTCGGGCTGGCTGCCATCTTCAAAGTGGAGCCGGTAATGCTTGTTTGCCTGTAATCCGGCCAAGATGAAATGATGGCCGGCTTCGTCCGGAATCGACCCGCGAAAGGCATAGACTACCCCCTTGCCTCGAGTTGCGTCCCAGTACTCCAGACCGTCCCAGTGCACGCCGTCCGGCCGGGCTGATATGTGGAACATTTGCGCATCGCGAATGAATGGGCGAAGCTGGGCCTTGTACAGCTCGAAAGCCTTGCGCGCCGCCTCGTGCTGTTCCGGGGTCCACGCGGTCGTGTCGGTCATGATGGTGATCCAGCCCATCATCCCGCTGCGCAGCATGTAGAGGAAATTCTCCGGCTTGGGCACCGGCCACTTCTCCACATAGCTCTCCAGCATGGCCGCCGGCAGCAAATGGCTGGTGTCGTAAAAGGCGCGTCGGTTGGAGAGCGGGTCGTAGGTGTCGGTGATCGAGAAATAATCCCCGTGTGCGGCTGAGCCAAAATCGACCATCCGGCTGCCGTCGTTGCAGATCTCGAAGAGCAGGCCGGGGTGCTCGCGGCGCGTCTTCTCGTAGATGTCGTAGTAGGCGCGGACGGCGTGATAACTCACGTCGGTAGAATTCGAAGCCAGCACAAAGTCCGATGCCCAGTCATGAATGACGCGCATGGTGCTGCGGTTGGGCGGGCCATGTGGGTGATCCGTTTGGACACAGCCTTGGGCGACAAGATAACCGTCGTGTTCCAGCATGTCCAGGTGATAGTCCTCGACAATGCGCTTTACTTCTTTCGCTGCCCAGTCGTGCGCCTCGGGAACGCCGATGTCGATGGTCTGGCCTTTGAAGTCTTCGGGCTTCCAGTCGGGCTTCAGGTCGGTCACCAGCCAGTCGCTGACCTTGGGATCGCGGACATTTAACGCTCCCGACTCAGTGTCGAGTGCGGCTTGGGTCCAGTCTGTCCAGATGCCGAAGCGAAGGCCCTCTCTGTGGGCTGCGTCGGCAATGAAGGCGAGCCCATGTGGGAACTTTTTAGGCTCGGAATACCAATCTCCGACGCCTCGAAACCAGCCGGCATCGACGTGAAACATCTCCAGTCCGAGTTCTTTCGATTCGCCGATCATCTTGAGCGCAAGGGGCTCGTCCACCTGCATTCCGCTTCCCCAACTGTTGTTGACCATGAGCGGGTATTGGGGATCTTTCCATGTGACTGGGTTGCCGAGCACCGCCCGCACCCACGGACGCAACTGGTTCCCGGCCCCATCGGGTCCGCCACGGAAGGCACCCAGGAATACGGTTGGCGTTTCAAATGTCTCACCAGGCCCGAGGCGCGTTTTAAACGGTCCGGGCTCCGGATCGAGGCCAAGAACACTCTTCAGGCTTGTACCATTCCGCTCAAGAGAAATTCGCGTCCTGCCGCTGAACTCGACCCCTGCATACCAGCCGTTTCCATTTGAGTCGCAGACAATCTCGGCTGGAATGATTTCGCGCTTTTCGTCCTTTACTGGATGTGCGTAGGTTGAGGATTTGCCTTTCCAGTTGTAACCGTCGCTGACTGTCTCCAGATGTGTGCCCTCAGCCGATGGCGAGTCGGCTCCCTTCTCGACATACACGTTGCGAAGGTTCTGTGTTGGAGTCACTTTCCAATCGAGCCGCAGCGAATCAACCATGAGCAGCCAAACCTCTTGCCCGCCAAGATTCTCGATGGTGATGCGATGCTCGACTGGTCCAAAGTCCCCGCGCGCCTGCCATTGCCAGCGCAAACGCAGATGAGGCTCCGCGGATTCATACACAAACACAACATTGCGAAGGTCGCCGCCGCTCTCACCGAGTTCCGGCTTGGGCAGCCATTTCACGGGAACGGTGGTGCCCTCAATCTCGACGCTGGTAGGGAGCGGTTCTTCGGCCAGGTTGTCCCAGGGATGGGCCTCGACACCGGCTTGTTTTGCGCCTTCAATCCACATCAAATGCGGACCTTCTGGAGTGGCGCGCAAATAAACGTGGATACTCGAGTTGGAGACGATGCTGGGCGGAGGCACGGTGGTCGCCGAGGCAGCAGAGCATAGTACGCAGCAGGCAGCTAAGACCGTGCTCTTCGCGCTGTGTGTCTTCCTGAAATTCAGCATACCCTGCACCTTCTCAGTCCCCAACGAGTTTTTGCTTGCACGAAAAACACTTTGGTAGAGGCCCTTCAGGGGGCAGCTGAAAAATGGCTATTCCCACCGAGCAACCATCGGTTGACGTGTACTACAACTCAAAATGACGGCGGCGCATCACCAGGATTCAGATTGCGTTGCCGGGTGAGCGTAAATTCCACAGTGCGCGCCTGCTTAAGAGCGCTCCAATCGATCCACCAATTGGAGATCGCCTTGCCATCCACCGACAAACTCTTGATATATAGCTGATCCGGCGCGCCTGGCGCGACAATCTCCACAGTGTGATCGCCGAGCTTTAGAGTCGCCTTCGAAAAGGTGGGGCTGTTCACTGTAAAGCCTCCAACGGAGGGTATCTCGGGATACAGACCAAGATCGGCAAAGATCACCCACGATGAAGTCGCTCCCAGATCGTCGTTACCCGGAATACCTCCTGGCGTTGATGGAAACAAATCTGTCAGCGTGTTGCGCACCACTTCCTGTGCGCGCCACGGGTGGCCGGTCCAGTTATAGATCCATGGATTGCCAAAGCTGGGTTCATTCACAATGAAAAAGTATGGACCGCCATTCCATGTACCGTACTGGCTGAAGTAATCGTCCAGGCGCATATTGGCAGCATCCGCACCGCCCATTGCCGCAATCAGGCCTTTTAGATCGTATGGGATCATCCAAGTGTACTGCGCTGCGTTACCCTCCATGAAACCGTCCTGCTGCTCCGGCTTGAAGTTTGGCAGAAACTTTCCATTCAAGCCGCGGGCACGAATATATTTTGTGTCCTGATCAAACAGCATTGTCCACATCCCCGCGCGGACGATGTAGCGATGCGCGATCTCCGCATCTCCAAGCGACCTGGCAAACTGCGCGATGGAGAAGTCCGAATTCTCGTATTCAAGCGTCAACGAGCCAGCGGTGTTTTGTCCGTCGTCAGGAACATAGCCTTTCGAAAGATACTCTGCAAGACCCGGGCGCTGCGGACAAAGCCGGACGTGCCTGTTAGGATCGTCGGCTCCGGCCAACATTGCCTTCAATGCCGCCCTTGTGTCGAACGCGCGACCGCCAAATGCGTAGATTCCGGCCAGTATCCCATCCGAAGAATCTCCGGGCATGTCAGCGGCCTCGTCGTTTGCCACGGTCCACACCGGCAGTCCGCCACCCTGCTCGGCATCCGCCACCAGCGACTGCGCGATGTCGCTGGCCACATCCGGAAGCAACAAGGCAATTAACTGCACCTGGCTGCGGTAGATATCCCAGGTTGAAAAATTCGCATACTGATTGTGGCCGGCTGCTGTCTTGTGTACTTTCTCATCGAATCCCAGGTATTCCCCGTTCACGTCGTTGAAAACCGTCGGATGCAGCAGCGAATGATACATGGCGGTATAGAAAACCTTGCGTTGCGGCTCGCTGCCGCCCTCCACAACAGCGTGATCCAGCACTGCACCCCAGGCTGCTTGCGCATCGCTACGCACCTTTTCAAAGTCCCACCGGGGAATCTCCCTTTCAAGATTCATCGCCGCATTTGCCGAACTCACATATGAGATACCAACCTTGATATGCAGAACGCTCGTCGTCGGCGGGAACACCAGGTAGCCGCCCACGCGCGGGCCTTTTGCGTCGCGCGAACCTTCGCTCACCTGCATCTCGTCAAAGGTACCGGCCGACTGTGGGCTCTCTTCCGTCTCCAGTGCAAAGTAGATGCGGTAGTGATTCTCGTGGAAACAAAATTCGCCGCTTGCAACGGAGCCGGTAATACGATTGCCCTGGATGACGATGTCCGCGTCATGAATGTGCGTAAGATTGCGGCTGAGGTCAACGAGGAGAGTATGCGCATCTGAACCCTGCGGATAAAGTATCTCGGCTATTCCCGAGTGCACCCCCGCAGCGATCTTTACCTCTATTCCACTGTCGAGTTTCACTGAGTAGTAGCCAGGTTGCGCCACCTCATCGGCATGCTTGAATCCAGCACGATAAGGGGTGGACCGGACTGGCGGGGGGACGGCCGGCACACCGAGTATCGGCATGATTGGAACATCGCCGTAGACTCCACAGCCCGGACCGCTGAGGTGCGTCAGGCTGAATCCGCGCGTGACCGGCTTTTCGTAGCGGTAGAACCCGCCGTCAACGGGGTCGGGGCTCCAGTAGAGCATCCCGAAAGGCCGCGTGGCGCCGGGGTGCGTGTTTCCAAAATCATGAGGCGGCTGCGGACTGGCTTGTGTGCCGATAAACGGATCAACCTGCGAGACCGGACTGTTCTGAGCAAGAGCGATAGTCGAAAAAAGGATTAACAAAGCAATCCTCGCCCAGAG
>JANYDG010000115.1 GCA_025359885.1 Acidobacteriota bacterium | reverse complement strand
CGATGGGTGCGCCGGCGATGGGTGTTCGCGTGCACGCGCAGTCGCTCGATCGCAGCACGTACTTCACGCGCGCAACGACGGATGCAGCGGGTGAATTCGTGCTGAGGCGGGTGTTGCGTCGCGGGGCATCCTGATCTGCGGATCGGGGGTGGGGGTCTGCGTGGCCGCCAACAAGATTCCCGGTATCCGCGCGGGGATGTGCCATGACCACTATTCGGCCCACCAGGGTGTCGAGCATGACGAAATGAACGTGCTGGTGTTGGGATCACGCGTCATCGGAGTTGAAACTGCCCACGACGTTGCGGATAGCTTTTTAGCCGCCAACTTCATTGCCACCGAGGAACGTTTTGTTCGCCGCTACCAGAAATTGCTTGCTCTTGAAGCCAAGTATGCCAAAACCGGCCCTGCCTGATGAGAGTCTCGATTTGGGCGGAGATTGAATGACTTCCCCGTTAATTTCATGTAACTCGCCTGAATCTGTTCATTTCGACGCTTCAATTGCTGATGTTCCCGGTTAGTCTCAAAATGATTCGCCCGAAAGGTATACCGACCCATGCCTGCGCCCGCCAAGAGCCTACCCGGTCCGTTCGATGTCATCCTGTTCGACGTAGGCGGGGTGTTGCTGACCAATGGTTGGGACCATATTGAAAGAGCTTTTGTGCTGGATCAGTTTGGACTGGATCATGCAGAGTTTGAAACGCGCCACGCGGTACCCTACGACCTGTGGGAGCGGGGCGCGATCTCGGCCGAGGAATATCTGGCTGCGACGGTCTTTTATGAGCCTCGCGGGTTTACGCCGCAAGAGTTCATTGCAGCGATGAAGGTGCAGTCGAAGCTGCTGCCCGACAATGCTCTCGGAATCCTCGGTGAAGTTTGTGCATCTGGTAACTGGCTGGTGGGAGTGCTGAACAACGAATCTCGCCTGCTGCACGAGTACCGTTTGGAGCAATTTGAAATAGGAACATACCTCGATTTGCAACTCAGCTCCTGTTACCTGGGGTTGCGGAAGCCGGAGGCGGCGATTTACAGGCGAGCACTGGACATTGTCGGTGTACCGGGGGAGCGGGTTGTTTTCATTGATGATCGCAAGGTGAATACCGAGGCGGCAGCGGCGGTGGAAATGCATGCGATTCAGTTTGTTGGCGAAGAGCGGTTACGCGGCGATTTGAAGGAACTTGGGATCCTGTAACAGTAAAAATCTGATTGGGAAAAGTGAAAAGGAGAAGCACATGCAACTTGGATTGATCGGCCTTGGCAAGATGGGCGGCAACATGGCGGAACGGATTCGATTGGGCGGCCATCAGGTGGTGGGCTTTGATTTCAACGCTGAGGCTGTCGCCCGGCTCAGCGCGTCTGGCAACGTGGGGGTTTCGACTCTTGAAGACCTTGTTGCGAAGCTTGAAGCGCCGCGAGCCATCTGGATCATGGTTCCTGCCGGGGACCCGGTCGACCAGACGATTGCCAAGCTGGAGCCCTTTCTGTCTGCGGGCGACATTTTGATTGACGGCGGCAACTCGAACTACAAGGACTCCATGCGGCGGCATGCGGAGGCGACGGCCAAAGGCTTCAATTTTATGGATGTGGGAACATCTGGCGGTGTATGGGGCCTGAAAGAGGGCTACAGCCTGATGATTGGTGGCGACAAGGGGCCGGTGGAGCAACTGCGGCCGATTTTTGAGACGCTGGCTCCGGCGGCAGACAAGGGTTGGGGACATGTGGGGCCGGCGGGAGCTGGCCATTTTACCAAGATGGTCCATAACGGAATTGAGTACGGCATGATGCAGGCCTATGCAGAGGGCTTCACGATCCTTGAAAAGAAGGAAGTGCTGGATCTGAATCTGCCGCAGATTGCGGAGATCTGGCGTCATGGGTCGGTGGTGCGTTCGTGGCTGCTGGACCTGACTGCCGAAGCGCTTGCGGCGAACCCCGGGCTGGAGGGCCTGGAGGCTTACGTGGCCGATTCAGGCGAAGGCCGCTGGACGGTTTTTGAAGCAATTGACCTGAATGTGTCGGCTCCGGTCATTACCGAGTCGCTAATCCGGCGCATTCGCTCGCGTGAAGAGAACAACTTCACCGACCGCATGGTTGCAATTCAACGCAACGCCTTTGGCGGACATGCGGTGAAGAAGGACTGAGAGAGACAGCCTTTCGCTACCAGATACTAGCGAAAGGCTGATAAGCCGGTGCCCCTCTCCTGACACTTTCTGAAAGCGGCAGGATGGGGTGAACCCAAACGTTGATCGCTTCTGGGCCCGCGGGGCCAGGAGCCAGCAGGTGGCAGCTAATCGCTGCTTTAAGAGGCAAACGCCATGGCCACAATGCAGATGAAGATCAGCCCCGAAGACCTCTCCAAGGTCCCGAGCAGCAGTAGTCGCGTGCCCGAACCAACCATCATCGTGATCTTTGGAGCATCGGGCGACCTGACCAAACGCAAGCTGCTTCCGGCACTTTTTCATTTGGAGCAGAATGGTTTGCTGCCGAAGGAGTTTGCGATTGTCGGTGTTGCGCGGCGACCGCTGGGGGGTGAGTTTGCAGCTGACATGCGCGCCGGAATTCTGGAGTTTGGCGGGGTCAGCGAGGGCGAGGCGCATCTGGATGCATTCATCGACAAGGTGCACTACTATGCGATGAATTTCGACGACGGAGAGGGCTACACTGGCCTGCGGGCGGAGTTGGACCGCATTGCAGGGGAGCACGGGATTGGCGGGAACCGGCTGTTTTACCTGGCGACTGCGCCGGAGTACTTTACCGCGATTATTGAGAATCTTGGCGCACACGGGCTGAACAAGCCAGCGCAGGGCACGGTGCGGGCAGTGATTGAAAAGCCCTTTGGGCACGATCTCGAGTCGGCGAAGGAGCTCAACCGCCAGGTGAATGCGGTGTTTGCCGAGCGGCAGGTTTTTCGAATCGACCATTATCTTGGCAAGGAGACGGTGCAGAATATTCTTGTCTTCCGCTTTGCCAACGGCATTTTTGAGCCGGTTTGGAACCGCAACTACATTGACAACGTGCAGATTACGGCAGCCGAGACGCTGGGCGTGGAGGGCCGGGGGCCGTTCTACGAGAAAGCTGGAGCCCTGCGCGATGTGGTGCAGAACCACGTGATGGAGTTGCTGTCGTTTGTAGCGATGGAGCCGCCGGTTTCGTTTGAATCGCAAAGCGTGCGGCTGGAAAAGCTGAAAGTGTGGCAGGCGATTCCCGCGATTGGGATTACGAACGCAGTGCGGGGCCAGTATGGTCCGGGCTCGATCGATGGCGGGGATGTGGTGGGCTACCGCTCGGAGGAAAGGGTCAGCGCGACCTCTGGCACGGAGACCTACGCTGCAGTGAAGCTCGAGATCGATAATTGGCGCTGGGCCGGAGTGCCCTTTTACCTGCGGGCGGGCAAGCGATTGAAAGGTCGGGCGACGGAGATTGCCATCACGTTCAAGCAGCCTCCGCTGATGATCTTTAACCGCAACAACATGCAGGGTGATTGCGCGGAGATTCAGCCCAACGTAATCACAATACGGATTCAACCGGACGAAGGTATCTCGCTGCGGTTTGGTGCGAAGGTGCCTTCGACGCAGAGCGTGAATGTATGCCCGGTGACGATGGACTTTGACTATGCCTCGGCGTTTGGCAAGTCTTCAGCGAATGGCTACGAGCGGCTGCTGCTGGACGCGATGTTTGGGGACCAGACACTGTTTGCTCACCGCGACGGGGTGGAGACGACGTGGTCGCTGTATACGCCGATTCTTGAGGCCTGGGCAGCGAAGACGCCGCTCAAATTTCCCAACTATGCAGCCGGATCGTGGGGACCGGATTGTGCGGACGAATTGCTGGCTCGTGACGGGCACAAGTGGCGCAAGCTTTAGGAAGCGGAGTGCGTGTCGAGCGGGAGAAATGAAATCACTCGACACACCAGGCTTTTAACTTCAGACGTGCATCTTACTTAACTTTACGGACTTACTATGCCATCGAAATTGCACGTGACCTACGTCGTCGAGCCGGACCAGGATGCACTGGCCTGGCGGGCGGCTTTGCATCTGGTTGAGTTGGCAGAGGAGGCGTTTGCAGCTCGGGGACGCGTCCGCATCGCGATCTCTGGCGGTAATACTCCCAAGCGGACACTTGCCCTGCTGGCGGACCCGGCACACTCATTTGTGAATCGCATGCCGTGGCATGCGTTGGAGCTTTTTTTTGTGGATGAGCGGCCGGTTCCTCCGGAGGATGCGGAGAGCAATTACCGGATGGCGCGCGAGGCGCTGCTTGATCACGTCAATCTGAGTCCGGAGCAGATCCACCGCATGGAGGGGGAACTGGACCCGGAGATCGCCGCAGCCCATTACGAATTTGACCTGCGCCGGAGTTTTCGGTTGGAGGGCGCGGAACTACCGCATTTTGACATTGTTACTCTGGGTATGGGGGATGACGCGCATACGGCTTCGCTGTTTCCGCATACTGCCGGCATTCACGAAATGGGGCGCCTGGTCTACGCCAACCATGTGCCGCAGAAGGATACGTGGCGCATCACGCTGACCTGGCCGGTGATCAACCACGCCCGCGAAGTGTTTTTTCTGATCGCTGGAGAAGACAAGGCGGAGCCTCTCAAAGAGGTGTTTTTAGGGCCGAAAGACGTGGAACGGCTGCCATCTCAACTAATTTGGCCCGCAAGCGGTATACTCACAGTTATTTTGGATAAGGCCGCCGCAGCCGCGCTACCACCGCCCGACGCAGACGGCACAGGCCATTTGGAGAGAGCACGATGATTCTTGCAGGCGATGTAGGCGGCACCAAAGTTCACCTGGCGCTGTACGACTTTACCAACGGTAAGCTGAGCTACAGCCGGGATGAGCGCTACCCGGCTAAAGATCATTCTGGGCTCGAAGAGATTGTCCGGCTTTTTCTGGGGACGGACACGGTGACATCTGCCTGCTTTGGCGTGCCGGGCCCGGTGCGCGACGGTCGCCTGCGCCTGACCAACCTGCCGTGGACTCTAGACAGCCGCGAACTTTCGTTCATGCTCAAGATTGATCACGTGTTTCTGATCAATGATCTTGAAGCGAATGGCTATGGTGTTGCGGAGCTAACGCCGGAGCAGATCTTCACGCTATCAGAGGGGGATGCGAGCCAGATTGGCAATCGTGCGCTGATTGCTGCCGGTACGGGGCTGGGCGAGGGCATTCTCGCGTGGAATGGCAAACAGCATATTCCCATGCCTTCAGAGGGCGGGCACTCGGACTATGCGCCGCGCAATGAAGACGAGATTGACCTGTTGCGTTATCTGAAGCAAAAGTACAACGGCCGCATCAGCTTTGAGCGTGTGGTGAGCGGTATGGGCTTCACCAACATCTATGATTTTTTGCGTGATGTGCGCGGCATGGAAGAGCCGGAGTGGCTGCGTGCCCGCATGATCGCTGAAGACCCGAACGCCGTGATTACAGAGCTGGCCCTGGCAGCGAAGAGCGAGATATGCGAGAAGACGCTGGATATGTTCGTGAGCGCGTACGGCGCGGAAGCGGGCAACCTGGCGCTCAAGGTGCTGTCGATTGGCGGGCTGTACATTGGGGGCGGGATTGGTCCGCGCATCCTGGAGAAGCTGAAGGATGGAACGTTCATGAAGGCCTTTACCGACAAGGGTCGGCTGAGCCAACTGCTGATCAACATGCCGGTGCGAGTGATTCTGGAGAGCCGGGCGGCACTGCTAGGCGCTGCTGCCTATGCTGAGGCGCGTGCTGCGGAGCTGAGTGGCGTGAGCCCGCGGGCTGCTTCGGCTGCTGTCTAGATAAGGCAGATCTGAATACCCCGGGGACTCGCCTTTGAGTTCCGGGGTATTCGTTTGCAGCATTCAATCGGTATCAAACCGCAGTCGTAATAAAAAAATAAAAAGTGGATATCTGAACCGTCCCATCGAACTGCAGCTTTCAGGCGACTGAAGATTGCTGAATGCCGTATTCTTTCCCCATGCAACTTGAAGCTATCCAGGCCGCGCTGCGCGAAGCCACTTCTCAGGGCACGCCGATTGACGGCTGGCTGTTTTACGACCATCACCACCGCGACCCGATTGGTGAGCGCATCCTGGGCCTTGACCCAGAGGCGCATGTGACGCGGCGCTGGTACTACTTCATCCCGACCAACGGCGAACCGCGCAAGCTGGTACATCGCATCGAGGCGGCGCGGCTGGATGCATTGCCGGGGACCAAGGGGATGTATTCGAGCTGGCAGGAGCTTGCGACGGCGCTGGATACGATGCTGGTGGGCACGCGGACGATTGCAATGCAGTACTCGCCGAACAACGCGATCATGTACGTCTCGATGGTGGATGCGGGGACGGTTGAGTTTATGCGTTCGCTGGGGAAGCAGATGGTGAGCTCTGCCGACCTGGTGAGCCAGTTTGAGGCGGTACTCACGGAAGAGCAGAAGGCCAGCCACCAGACGGCACAGTACAAGATTGACGCGATTCTGGCACAGGCTTTCAGGGAAATTGGGCGGGTGCTGCGCCCGGCGAGTGGGAATCCCGGGCGTATCAGCGAATTTGACCTGGTGCAGTGGTTCAGTGACGCGATGCGCCGCGAGGGCCTGGCGTGGGAGAACGGCCCTAATGTGAGCGTGGGCCCGAACAGTGCAGACTCGCATTATGAGCCGACGGCGGCGAATGCCCGACCGATTCGCAATGGGGACTTTTTGTTGATTGACATCTGGGCGAAGACGCAGGCGTCGGCTGGTGGGCTGCCGAGCATTCACTACGACATTACCTGGACGGGCGTCATAGGGCGGGAGCCTACGTCGCTGGAGCAGCAGGTCTTTGCAACAGTTCGTGACGCGCGTGATGCGGCGATTTCCTGTGTGGAGCAGGCTTTTGCGGCGAAGAGGCCGCTGCACGGCTATGAGCCGGATGATGCGGCGCGAACGGTGATTCGCAACGCAGGTTTTGGGCAGTACTTTACGCATCGGACGGGCCACAGTATTGCTGCGGAACTGCACGGCTCGGGTGCGCATCTGGACAATCTTGAGACGCATGATGAGCGGCTGATTCTGCCGAACACCTGCTTTTCAGTGGAGCCGGGGATTTACCTGCCAGCAAGCTCGGCTAACCAGTTTGGGGTGCGCAGCGAGGTAAACATGCTGACTTCTCCGGGTAAGGCCTGGGTGACGGGCCCACGGCAGCAGGAACTGGTGCGCGTCTGACTTGCGTGATTCTGGAACAACATCTGCGATAGCAGGAGGCGGTAAGCGAAGGAAGGCGCTGCGTAATGCGCTGATTTTGCTGACGGTGTTTGTTTTTCCGGTGCTGTTTCTCTATGCGCTGTACTTGTTTCAGGGGAGCGGGCTTCGGCGGGGGATTGCGGGTGCAGCGATCTTTGCGGCGCAGTCTTCGCCGGAGGTGGCGGCGCAGCTTGGGCTGCCGATTGAGCCGGGGTGGCCGATCGGCGGCAGGGTAATTCAAAAAGGGCCTGATGGGAACGCGGACCTGTCGGTACCGCTGCGTGGTAGCCAAGGGCGCGGTGTGCTGTTGGTATGGGCGCAGAAAAGCGCAGGCAAGTGGCACACCTGCACAGTGGAGTTCCGCGCGGGTGACGGATCGAGTCGAAGCCTTGCAGTTTCATCCCATACTGCGTGCGAGCCAAAGTAGTTTCGCAGGGC
Source organism: Acidobacteriota bacterium (assembly GCA_025359885.1). GTDB lineage: Bacteria > Acidobacteriota > Terriglobia > Terriglobales > Acidobacteriaceae > Acidicapsa. The sequence goes on along the minus strand of JANYDG010000115.1, from coordinate 12,020 downwards.
TAGATTGCGCTGGAGTTCGCCGGAGCCGGACTGGTTTTCTCGTGCTTTTCTGATTGCTGCCGTGCTATCAATCGTTTATTGAGATGAACTTAACCTTGATGCGACGCACCCTACTTTTCTCTGTTCTTGCTTGCGCGACGGCTCTTTTTGCGCAACACTCTGCCCGCTTTGAGGTGACTGGGACCGGAATCGCGGAGACGCAGGCGGCGATTCGTGCCGGGCACACGACCTGCCGCGCTGTAGTGGAGAGCTACCTGGCCAGGATCAAGGCTTACGATCAAGCTGCAATTGGCCCGGATGGGCTGCGACTGAACGCGATTGTGCTGATCAATCCCAAGGCGCTTGAGGAGGCGGACGCCTGCGACCGCAACCTTGCGGCTACGCACACGCTGCCTGCCCTGGGCGGAGTCGCCATGCTCATCAAAGACAATTACGACACGGCGGGGTTGCAGACGACTGGCGGCTCGCTGGCGATGAAAGGCTTTGTGCCGGAGCATGACGCGACGATGGTCTCGAAACTGCGCGCTGCCGGAGCGATCATTCTGGGCAAGACGAATATGGCGGAGTGGGCATTCAGCCCTTACCTGACGGCCAGCTCGATTGCCGGGATCACGCGCAATCCCTATGACCTGACGCGGGTGCCTGCGGGATCGAGTGGAGGGACGGCAGCAGCTGTGGCTGCCAGCCTGGGTGAGGCTGGGCTGGGGACGGACACGGGGAACTCGATTCGCGGGCCGTCGTCGCACAACGGGCTGGTGGGTATTCGGCCGACACTGGGTCTCACGAGCCGCCACGGGATTATTCCTCTGTTTGCTCACAATGATGTGGGAGGGCCGATGGCGCGGACGGTGGCGGACGCTGCAGTGCTGCTGACGGTGGTCGCCGGGCCTGATGCAGCCGACCCGCTGACTGCGCTAGCCGCTGAACACCCCAGACGGGACTATACGCAGTCGCTTGATCGGCATGGGCTGAAGGGAGCGCGGATTGGGGTTTTCCGGCAGTACTTCAATACGCCCGAGACCGACCCTGAAGTGAAAGAGGTTATGGAGCAGGCTTTGAAGATCTTGCAGCAGGAGGGAGCAGTGCTTGTAGATCCGTTTACGATTCCTGATGAAGCAGCGCTCGAAAAGAACCTGTGGTGTGGCGACTTTGAGGCGGACCTGAATGCTTATCTGGCCGAGCATCCGAACGCGCCGTATCACGATTTGAAATCCATCCTGGCGTCGGGTCTTTACCTGCCGTATATCGCTGAAGATATGAAGAGCTCGATTGCCGCTCCGCAAAAAGATGACCGGCGCGCTCCCTGCCCGGATGTTTATCACGATGCGCCGAAGATTGCCTTTCGCACCGCGCTCACGGCAGCGATGGCCGGGGAACACCTGGATGCGGTGGTGTATCCGACGTGGAGTAACGCTCCGCGGAAGGTGGGAGACATGACCAGCCCGGCGGGAGACAACAGCCAGGTGCTGTCGCCTCAGACCGGCTTCCCTGCGATTACGGTGCCGATGGGGGTCACGCATGGCAATTTGCCGGCGGGTCTCACGATCCTGGGGCCGGCGTTCAGCGAGGCGACACTTATCCGCTATGCTTACGACTTTGAACAGAGTACCCACGCCCGCCAGGCACCGCCTCTCTTCCCTGCTCTTCCCTGATTCAGACGCTTGATGATTGCGTTTTCCGGAGGCATTCTTTCGCATGAAATTTCTCGCATTTGTATTTTTCGCCGGCGCTATTGCCTGCTCTGCTCAGGATGCATCCGTTACCCCGGCAGCGGACAAGCCGGAGCTGACGGAACACAGCTTTGTGCTGCATAACTTCCGCACGGAGAGCGGCGTAGTGCTGCCCGAGGCGAAGATTTTCTATGGGACGTATGGCCATCTCAACGCTGCAGGGGACAACGCAGTTCTGCTGCCCTCGCACTACATGGCAGACATGCACGGCTACGAATGGCTGGTCGGGAGCGGGCCCAAATCTGGAAAGGCACTCGATGCGTCGCAGCAGTTTCTGATTGCGACGGAGCTTTTTGGCAATGGCAGATCTTCTTCACCGAGCAACACGCCGGAGCCGTTTCATGGGCCGCGTTTTCCCGTGACGACGATTCGCGACAATGTTGAAGCAGTGCACCAGTTGCTTACGGCCGAGCTGGGTGTGAAGCATTTGCAGGCGGTCATTGGGTTTTCGATGGGGGCGCAGCAGGCTTTCCAATGGGGCGTGTCTTATCCGGATTTCATGGATCACATCGTCGCTACGTCTGGTACAGCCAAGACCTACGGCCACGGGATTGTGCGGCTGGAGAGCGAAATCACGGCAATCAGCACGGATTCTGCCTTCCTGGGTGGAGACTACAAGACGGAGCCAGAGAAGGGCATTCAGGCGTTTGGCCTGGTGTGGACGGCCTGGCTCTATTCACAGGAGTGGTGGCGCCGCGAGCTCTGGAAGACAGAGGCCCCTGCCGGGGCGACGCTGGCGACGGTGATTGACAGCTACCGCAAGGATTTTATTCCGCATGCGGACGCGAATGACCTGATCCTGCAGATGCGGACCTGGGAGCAGCATGATGTGAGCGCGACTCCTGGAGTTTCACCGAGTTCCACTGCCGACCCGGAAAAGGCTCTGGCCAGCGCCCTTGGCCGGATCAAAGCTCCCCTGCTTTACATGCCCTCGGCGACTGACCTGTACTTTCCGGTGGGTGACGCGCAGTATGAAGCGCCGATGATTGCGCACTGCACGCTGCTGCCGATTCCATCGCTTTGGGGGCACCCGGCCGGCGCGGGGGCAAGCCCGGCGGATGAGAAGTTTCTCAATGAGCACATTGCGTCATTCCTTCGGGGACCTCGCCAGATGTGAAGTTTCAGGAATGGTGTAGACCGAAGAAGCTTTGCTCACTGGATTTTTCATCAAGAAAAATACAACCTCACCCAAGCGAGAGACTTCACAGAATTCCTGGTAATGCCTTGGTCAGGCAAACTGCTTTTTTTGCGAAATTCCACTCACTCGCTGAGGATTTCCGCCGATAGCCACGGTACGGGAGTACTCATCTTGAACACAATTGCGAGCAATACTGGAGTTTTGACTCCACGGTCGCTGATGGACCGCATGCATCATGAGGCTGACCAGATCATGGTTGCCGTTCTTTGGATGCTGTGGCTTGTTTCCTTTGGATTTTCATTCCTTTTCGGGACGTGCTATTGTGGGGAATCCTCGCTACGGCCATCTCTGCAGTTGGAACTCTGATCTGCCGGGTGGCTGGCTCGACGCTCACTGCACGGCTCTCGATGGCCACTGGTTTCATGCTCTATGCCGCACTCTTGATTCAGCAGGCACATGGCCTCGTCGAGACTCACTTTGGAATTTTTGCGTTGCTCGCATTTCTGCTGTATTACCGGGATTGGCGGCCGATTGTGTTGGCGGCAGCGGTGATTGCGGTGCACCATGTTGGGTTTTACTACCTGCAGATCAGTGGTGCCCCGGTGTATGTCTTCCAGCACACGCACATGCCGATCATGGTGGTGGTGCACGCGAGCTATGTCGTCGCCGAAACCTTGATTCTGGTGCTGATGTCGGTAAAGCTGCACCAGGAAACCCTGGAGGCCACGACACTGGCAACGCTCGGAGAAATCGATTCGAATCGACAGGGCTCCGTGAGCGACATCGACCTTGACCCGCTGCGGGTGGAGAACGCGGGCGCTGCGGGTCACGGGGTTGCCATGTTTCTTGAAAGTATTGGCCATGCAATCCGTGAGGCCTCAGTTGTGGCGATTGCCATTCGCAACGCATCGACAGAACTCCGCTCTACCAGTAACGGAATGGTTGCCATCAGGGACCGCCAGCAGACAGATATCGATCAGGTTGTTGGATTGGTGCGAGAGATGGAGGCGGTTGCCAGCCAGGTAGCGCAGGAGAGCCAGCGGATTGCCTCTGAGGCCGACCAATGCGCAGAGACCGCTCAGCAGACCGGCAATAGTCTGTCAGCAACCACACGGTCAATCACGGAGCTGGTGCAGGCCGTACAGCATACAGCCGAACAGATGTCTGAACTGGATGAAGCGACAGGCCGCATTGAAACCATCGTGACTATGATCAATGACATTGCCGGGCAGACCAACCTGCTTGCGCTGAACGCCTCAATTGAAGCTGCGCGCGCAGGGGATGCCGGCCGGGGATTTGCAGTGGTTGCTGGGGAAGTGAGGCGGTTGAGCGAAAGCACGCAGAGCTCAGCCAAACAGATTCAGGATGTGGTGGGGAGCCTGCGAACGGCAGCCCAGGCCGCCAAGGGAGGTGCCGAGCAAAGCCGAGTCGAGGCTGAACGTGGCGGCGAGCGGATGCACACCGCTGGCCGGGATTTCCAGTCGATTGTGTCGCGCTTTCCGGTCTTCGCATCCAGCATGAACCAGTTGAGCGAGGCCATGGGGCGTCAGCAATCGCTGATGCATGAGACGACCGGGCACATAGCGGAGATTTCGACGTTCCTTCAGGATTCCTCGGGCCGGGTCGAAAAGATCAGTAACAGCGGTGAATCACTGGCAGCGATGTCAGAGCGCCTCTATGACAGCGTAAGGCGCTTCCGAAAGGGCGAAGAGCGCTTTGTCGCCTGACGCTTGGCCAGACCTCAACTTTACGCCTCGGAGACTGGTGCGACCCGTTGAAACGTCGCACCTCGATGCCTCATGTAAAATCAAAGTGAGATGGCAACCTCACCTTCCAAGCCCGCAGTGCTACAGAAGTCCCAGTCTTCAGGGTTTCAATACGGGCCCCTGCTGGTTGGCTGGTTGATTCCCGGAGCTGGTCACCTTGTTCAGCGCAAATGGGTGCGAGGAAGCCTGCTGCTCGCCTCGATTGGCGGCATGTTTTTTCTGGGCCTGGCGATGCAGGGAAAGCTTTATACGGGTGCGCACGACATTCTTGACATGCTCGGCCTGGCGGGCGACCTGGGTACGGGGCTGTTTTATCTGGTCAGCCGCCAGATCGGCCTGGGAGCCGACTCCGTGCAGGTGACGACGGCGGACTACGGTACACGTTTTATGGTTGTGGCCGGGTTGCTCAACGTCATTGCAGCCGTGGATGCCCACAATCTCTCGACCGGCAGGAAACGCTAATGTTCAGCCCCTCCCACTTCACAGCCGTGCTGCTTTTTGCGCTGTTCTCGTCTGTAGTATTTGCGATAACCCAGCGCAACACAGCGAAGACGATGCTTCGCTACGGGGCATGGTGTTTTGCACTCTTTACGGGCTCAGCGGTGGTATTGAGCTGGGTGATGTTTCTGCTGGCACGGTAAGAACACATGCGCAGGAACCGATTTCAGGGCCTGGTCCAAACTGCTGCATTGAAGCTGTGGGCCAGCTTATAGCCCTCTTCGGCGTAGAGGTTTACGGCATGGGTGTTGGCCTCAGTCACCGTGAGCGTTACATCAGTCATTCCCAGGCGCTGAAAGTGAACAGCCGCAATGCGCAATAGCATCCTGGCCAGCCCCAGTCGCCGATAGGCTGGATGCACGCAGATTTGTGTGATGTGCCCGCAATGAGCGCTGACGCGAGAGCCAAGAACAAGGGCCACCAATTCCTTACTCTGTTTGTCGACGACCACATGCGATGCTGGGGGAGCAAAGACTCCGCAGCCGGGGAAGCGGACGATATTGTGGAGAAATCGTTGAGAGCCGTGCACGGACCGATACTGGTCATTGATATGGCTGTCAGGATGGTGTCGGTAGGCCTCGGCAATCAGCCGCCCCGCAGCATTCAGATCCTGATCGTGCCAGGAGCGGAGTTCCAGGTTCGGTTCCAGGGTGATGTCAGCGCTCAGAGAAGGCCCAACAAGTCTCCTGTTCAGATAGAGGCGACGATAGACGTCGAAACCCGCATCCAAAAATATCTCAGCATGCACTCCATCGCAATGGAGCAGTAGTTGTGACTCAATGCGGTCAACGCCCGGGGAGTGCAGAAGCAGTTCAAGCAATCGTCGCAGCAGACTCTCTTCAACTTCGCGGCCCGCATCGGCACCGCCCGCGAGCCCCTCGGGCAGGGCGAAGACATCGCCGATGACCGCTTTTGCATCCTCATAGACGCAAAAGATATACCCAGTAACGCGCCCAGCCGAATCAACGGCAACATACCCCGGCAGCGAACGCGAATCGAGATACTGCAGGAGCAGCTTGGCCGAGGAGAGATAATCCCAGTTAAGCCGGTCACGCCAAAGAGTGCTCTCCGCCTCGAGAACCGGCCGCAGCATGGGCGCCGCAAAGTGCCGAAGGTCGAGAATCTCGAGTGATAGACCGGAAGCCATGCTAATCCTCAGTTTCTGCTACCGTGCTGATGGTTAACAATGCGCGCTTAAACGCAATTTCAGGAATTCTAAGAATGCGCCCGCTTTCGTGAGATTGGATTCTTCCTGATGAAAAATCCAGTCGGCAAAGTTGTTTCGCTTTCCGTTATTTCTGAAAAATGCCTTAGTGCGGGCCACCTGCAATATTCAGATCCAATGATGGCGATCGACCGGCCATCTCATGCGAAAACTCAAATCTCAAATTCTCCCACAGAGACGATTGTGAAGAAGCATACAGCAGTTTTGGCCTGCTGCCTTGATCAGTTTGACAGATTGTCGTTGGCGAAGAATCCAAGCATGCCTCTATTGGACGTATGAGGCTTCTTCCTGGGTTTGGGAATCCTCTCGTCTGCAAAACCCGCCCCTATCGACTACCCACTTTATAGACCACCAGATCCTGTTCTGGCCATCGGAAGATGGGTTCGTATTGGCGACCTTCGAGATATTCGCTGAGCGCAGCCTGCGAACCGAGGTCTACACCGCCCTTGCCTGTCACTCGGACCACGAGGATATGCTCCTCCGCGGGTACGCCCACTTCTTCATAGTTTGCGACCTCATGGTTGCGATAGAAAGCCAATCCATACTCCATGTCGCGCCGCACTCGAAATACGGCGATCGTTTCGGAAGCCGGTACCAAAGTGTTCAAGCGCTCAGCCAGGGGCCGTGCTGAGTAGGAGCGATCAAGCAGGTGGATGGTATTTTTGCTCGCTGCTACCTCTGGTATTGCAAAGAACGGACCGACACCGTAGAGGAAAAGCAACAGGACCACCAGAACGCAGCATGTGGCCAGACGCAGGCGTTGCACACCAAACCGCTGGACGACGAGCAGGATGAGCGCGGCTGCGGACAATGCCGAAATGGCTGCGGCAATTGCAGGCTGTGCGGGAGGCAGGATTTTGGTGCCGTGGGCGACGAACCAGGGAAGAAGTAGCACGGCAGCGGTGACGATGCCTACGAGCAGAGCGTGGCCGGCCAGGACCCAACGCTGCAATCCACTGCGGCGGCGGTACAAATAGTCCCCGGTAAGGATTGTGATGGGAGGAATGGAAGGCAGAATGTAGCCTGGCAGCTTGGATTGCGAGACTGAGAAGAAGAGAATTGGAATCAGCGCCCAGAGTACAAGGAACTCAGGGAAGGCATCGCCGGGCAAGCTTTCAGCGATAACGCCAGTATCGATTTTGCTGGCGCGCGCGTGGCGGATGCGCCATTCCTTGACTGATTTGCCGATACCATCTACCAACGCCCGCATGGCGATGACCGTCCAAGGCATTGTTGCCAGAAGCACGACGACCAGGTAGTACCAGATGGGCTGCTGATGCTGATAGCGGTTGGTGGCGAATCTCTCAAGATTGTGCTGCAGGAAGAATTCCTGGAAAAACGTGGGATTCTGATGCTGGACGGCTATGAACCAGGGTAAGACGATGGCGAAGTAAAGGGCGATTCCGGGCCACCAGAGCGACTTCCAGAAGATCCACCACTCACGCCGGAGAGCGGCGAAGGCACCAACAATCACGAGAACGAGAAAGGGCGCAACCGGCCCCTTGGCAAGGGTCGCGACTGCAGTAAAGAAGTAAATATCAAAAAGCCAGAATTTCGACTTGGTTTCGTACCACGCATACCAGCCGAGCAGACCGATGGAGAGCGGTGCCGCGAGCTGCATGTCAGTCGAAGCGCCGCGGGAAAAGCCAAGAATGCCGACGCATGCCGCCGTCATCAGGGCAGCATCGAGATGGCCGCCGCGTCGAAACCGGTGCATGTGGAGGTAGATGAGGCCTACGAGCCAGAGTCCAAAACTCACTGAGGGCAGCCGGGCGGCCCAGTCTGACACGCCAAAATCGCGGAAGACGTACATGGCGCGCCAGTAGTAGAGTGCGGGCTTTTCAAGCCAGGGGCGGCCGTAGAGATAGGGTGTGACGCAGGCGCTCAGCTCTTCGCGCAGAGAGTGTGCGCTGTTGAGCTTTTGCAGCATCTCGTGTGCGATTTGGGCGTAGCGGGGTTCATCTGCACCGACCAGGCCCATTCCGGCTCCGCCGAGGAGCGGGGTGACTCCGTAGAGGAGGAAGAAAACCATGAAAACTGCGAGACTGGCCAGCTCCCATGCGGTCTGCACGGAAGGAAGGGTCCAGCGGTGTTTCACGGGAATCGGGATGGGGTCGTGCAGAGGCGTCTCCACGGGTGTCAGTCTCAATTCGCTGATATCAGTCGAATCTCAATCGAACATCTCTTCTCGGGCCCGCTTGGAGAATCAGTCCCATCCCAAATCTACCAGATTTGGGGCAAAGTACTCGCCTGAGCCAGGTGCGAGAGTAGCTTGTGAATCCGCGGGTGGAGAAAGTTGCTTGATGGAAGCAAAACTGGGCTAGGCTGTGGGAGTGAATTCAACGCGAAATTCGTTTTCGGTATTCTTGCCGGTGCTGGTGCTTGCTTCCTGGGCAGCGTCGTTGCTTGTTCCGACGGGCGTGATGTACTTAAGGTTGCTGCAGAGGGCTCATGGCGCAGGCGGGACGAACCATTCGTACGGTGACCTGTATTTGAATATTCCGAGAGAGCGGTATCTTTCGTTTGTATTTGAACATGTGATCTCCGAAAAATCTCAAAGCATTACTGCGATGAATATGCCGGGGATAGTCGTCGAATTGCTTGTTTCGCTGCCGACTACGTTTCCAGATTCCTGGTATCCGAAACAGTTTGAGTTGTTTAACTGGAGGTCGATTGCTTTTCCCTTTTACTGCCTGCCCTTCTGGTGGCTGGTTGGACGGGGCCTGGACAGCGTGCTCGGTTGGCGGCGGCTCTGGCTAACGACAATTCTCACTGGGTTTCTGTTGCAGATCGCTTGTCTGGTTTGCACTTTGGGAATCATGTTTGGTACCACTGCTGCGGATCGGAGAGAAGATGATTCCTGGATTTTCGCAGGCTTAGTTTTTTGGATTCTTCTATTCGGACTGCTGCCGGCGGCGTGGGTGAGGCAGCGACTATTCCCGACTGCGGCTCAAGCGAATCTGCAGAAGATCATGCTGAAAAGCGCCAGTTAGGCCCGGGTCCCATCCCAGATAGAAAAAAGAAAGAGCGCTGAAGGATTTCTCCCTCAGCGCTCTGCGATTTGGGGACTGCTTTTTTGCTTACTTAGGCACGATCAGCCCTTCGGTCTCAGCTTCGGCGGAAACGGATTCCTCTTCGTCCTCGGGTTCGAGGGATTGGGTTTCGACTTCTGGTTCGGGTTCGGCCGCTGGTGCAAGGCCTTCTTTGCCGCGCAGAATGTCGACTCGGTAGCCGGCCTCAACCAGCGATGTGATGCTGGCTGCCACCTGTACGCTGATTGCAGCAATCTCCGCCTTAGCTGGCGCGGTGGTGCCGGCCAGCTTGAGCAGCGCTGGCATTTGCAGCCACCAGAGCAGCTCTTCATATTGCTCGCGGACGATGTAGTCGTGGCCCTGCGCGGTGTGAACGCCGGTGAGCCAGCGCACGTCCTGATCGAGCCACAAGGCAGCCTCGATGGCGGGCGCGACGGCTTCGACAACCGCAGCAGCCTCGATGGGCAGGGCTGCTTTTGCGGTACTGGCGGGAACGACAAGAGCGTCAGGGGGCGAGACCGGGACTGCTGCTTGAGTGATGGCAGCAGTTGTTTGAGTCGCGGCCACCGCCGCAACGCCGGAATCAACCAGGAGCAGCGTTTTGATGCGCGCGGCGACCCGCCAGTTTTCCTGTCCATCGAAGCCGAGCGAGGCAAATGCCTGACCCAGCGGCTCACGCAGACGGAGACGGTCAAATACGTCGACCGCTGTGCTCGCAATTTTTTCTGAACTTACGTCAGCGCTGCTCTCGGGGAGAACGGCCTCTGCGAGCAGAGTCAGTACAATCCAACCGAGGACGGGGCCCCACATTGCGGTTGCTGTCTCCTTGGGGCTCGGGTTGGGCAGCACGCGTCGTGCGGCTGCAGGCCAGGGCTGGGGAAAGCGCGACTCAAGCGTGGGAATGCGCATGGCTGCGCGGACGCGCTGGCGGAACTCCAGGGCGAGCAAGCCGGCGCGAATGACCTCATCTTCGCCCACAGGATGCTTACCGCCCCCGGTTCGCGAGCGGTACGCCCACTGGCCAGCGCGAAGGAAGCTCAACACGCGCACCCAGGCGTTATCGAGCAACTCGCGCCGCTCCAACTCAGTCTTTTTCTCAATGGCAGAGCCGGTTCCGCGCGGAGATTCGGCCAGATCGGCAAGCAGGCGAACAATTGAGCTATCCAGGATGGCACGCAGGCCATCGTGCACCGGCCGCAGTTCAAGGTCAACGAGAGCATCGTGGAGGTTTGGGACGCCGCGGCCATTCAACTGGTCGCAAAGCTTATCCCAGGGATGCTCTGCAGAGGCATGCAATTCGCGCCAATCCAGATAGACGTGGCACTGGTAGGCACCCAGGGTAAAGGTGAGGCCGCGGTCGATCAGTTCATGCGAGCGTTGCAGGTATTCGAGGCCGGTGAGGGAGTCGCGCCAGCCGAGGATGACACCGCGATCTCCGCTGAGGCCCAAGCCGTCGCCGAGACTCTTTTGCCGGAGCTGGCCTGCGCCCTTGTCGGCGTAGGCGGCTGACCAGTGAACAGTGCCGTGCGACGAGCCGTAGCGGTTGTTATAGACAACGAGCGCGCGCTCGGCACCATTGCGATTGGAGTAGGCAAAAACGTTTTCGTCGACTGACCCGCCGCCGGTGAACAGGTCATAAAGCAGGAAGTTGCTGCTCTCGGCAAAGAGCCATCGCTTTTTGAGAAGCGGCGCAATCTCGCGCTCATGTCGCTCGACGAGCCAATGATCTGCATTCTCGTCGTAGCGCGGGCGGTAGTACTCCATGCCGTACTTCTCAGTGAAGCCCTCGATCTGGCCGTGACCAAACATGGGCAGTCCGGGCAGCGTGGACATCATTACGGCAACGCCGAAACACTTGTCTCCTTTTCCAAACTGATCAATGGCGGTGCGCTCGTCGGGATTACTCATGAAGTTGACGTAGCGCTTCATGATATCCGGGTCGAATTCGAGTGTGTTTTTGATAACCGAGCGATACTTGGCGTTATCTTCGTCGCGGGTCATGACCATGAAGGCGGAATTATAGACACGGTGCATGCCGAGGGTGCGAACGAAGTAGCCCTCCATGAGCCAGAATGCTTCGGCGAGCAGCAGGGTGCCGGGCACTTCGACGGCGATACGGTCGACGACTTCACGCCAGAATTCGTGGGGCACGATGGCGTTGAATTCGGCATCACTCATGCCGTATTCGGCGCGGGAAGGAATGGCTCCGCTGGCGCCTGGCCCGGGGAACCAGAGGCGATGAAAATGGCGCTTGGCGAGGGTCATGGCTGCGTCAAAGCGGATGATCGGGAAGAGACGCGCGACATGGAGGATGGTCTGAATGACCTGTTCGCGGACCGCCGGGTTGAGGTAATCGAGCTGGGCTGTGTCGTTCCAGGGGAAGCTGGTGCCATCGTTGCCATGGTAAATATAGCGGGTTTCGCCAGACTGGCGGTCGCGGCGGCGGAAGACAACGGCGGCGTCAGTCTGTTCAAAGTAGTGGTCGTCAATCTTGATTTCTACGCGGCCGTCGTGAGAGAGGTCGGGTCCGTTGAAAGAGTAGGCCGGGTAAGGTGACTCATTGCGAGAGATGAACCAGTCAGGATGCTCGACCACCCAGGGTGAATCGATGCCCATGTGGTTGGGCACCAT